>JAKDKI010000436.1 GCA_030453435.1 Kocuria sp. | reverse complement strand
AAATGCCCGCCGGACCCGCTCCGATCACGGCAACGCGCAACGGACGTGCTGAAGTAGGTGCTGTCACAGCTGGTATTTCCTTTCAACGCGCACGCATACTCGCGTGCCTGCGGGGACTGGGTTCTACGGTAGTGAAATTTGGGCAATCACACACACCGGGCCACCCCCGCGTAATGTTCCGTCACACCCGGGTCAGGCGATATTCGATTTACGACGCCGCCCCGGCCGCGTCCTGCCCGTCGACAGTGAGTAGTTCCACCAGGTCGGCTACCGAATCCAGCGCCAGGGTGGGTCGGAACGGGAACCGCTCCACGTCCTGGGGCGTGGTCACTCCGCTGTAGACCAGAACGGTCCGCAGGCCCGCCTCCATACCGGAGACGATGTCCGTGTCCATCCGGTCACCCAGCATGGCGGTGGTCTCCGAGTGCCCACCGATCTGGTTGAGGGCGGAGCGGAACATCATGGGGTTCGGCTTGCCCACCACGTAAGGGTGGAGGTTGGTGGCCGCCGTGATCAGGGCCGCAACCGATCCCGTGGCCGGCATGGGCCCCTCCGGCGATGGTCCGGTGGTATCCGGGTTGGTCGAGATGAAACGCGCACCGTTGAGGATCAACCGGATCGCGTTGGTGATGGCCTCGAACGAATACGTTCGGGTCTCACCCAGGACCACGTAATCGCAATCGGTGTCCGTCAGGACGAACCCCGCCTCATGCAAAGCCGTGGTCAACCCCGCTTCTCCGATCACGTAAGCGCGGGAACCGGCGTTCTGATTCTTGAGGAACTGCGCGGTGGCCAGCGCGGACGTCCAGAGATTTTCCTCCGCCACATGCAGTCCCGAGCGCGCCAACCGAGCCGCCAGATCGCGAGGGGTGTAAATGGAGTTGTTCGTCAGCACCAGGTACTCCTGGCCCCGTTCTTCCCACAGTTCCAGGAGCTCCGCCGCACCGGGGATGGCCGTGTTCTCGCGGACCAGCACACCGTCCATGTCGGTGAGCCACGTGGTGACGTGGGTGAATTGTGCCTCTGCGGACTTCGTCATGAGCTTTGTCCTCCCCGGGCAATCATCGTTCCCCTGGCACCAGCGTACTGAGGACGGGCCAGCATGGCTGTGAGTTGAGCAACACCGCGCCAGTGAAGGCAATCACGCGAGAACACTGACCGCGGCAGCGGCTGCGCCGTCGGCGTAGTATTTCTACACAAACGCCCCCATTCCGGTAGCCGTACCGCGCGCTGCCGTTGTGCCTTTGACCCGTGAGGATCTTCATGTCGTCACCGACCAAGCCCGCTTCGCAAACGCGCGAACCCCGCGGAGCGCTGGACCGCTTCTTCTACATTTCCGAACGCGGTTCCACCGTGGGACGAGAAATTCGCGGTGGCCTGGCCACCTTCATCGCCATGAGCTACATCGTGGTGCTGAACCCACTCGTCCTGGGCTACGGTCCGGACGGCGCCGGAAATATCTTGGGTGGCGAGCGCGTGGCCGCCATGACCGCTCTGGTCGCGGGCGTACTGACCATTGCCATGGGCGTGTGGGCCAAATCCCCGTTCGCGCTGGCCACCGGATTGGGCGTGAACGCGTTCCTGGCGGTCACGATCGCCACGAACCCGGGTCTGACCTGGCCCGAGGTCATGGGATTGGTCATCTGGGCCGGTCTGATCATGGTGGTGCTGGTGCTCACCGGCTTCCGCACCGCGGTGTTCAACGCGGTGCCGCCGTCTTTGAAGACCGCGATCGTGGTGGGCATCGGTCTGTTCATTGCGCTGATCGGGTTCGTCAATGCGGGCTTCGTGCGCCGCATCCCGGACGCCGCCGGCACCACCGTTCCCGTGCAAATGGGCACCGGCGGTGAACTGTTCGGCTGGCCCACCCTCACGTTCGTGGTGGGCCTACTGCTGACCGTGGCACTTCTGGTGCGCAATGTGCGCGGCGGCATTCTGATCGCGGTGGTCGCGACCACGATCTTCGCTCACATCCTCGAAGCAGTCTCCCCGTCCGGTTCCTCCGTGGAGAACCCCCACGGCTGGTCCCTGGTGGTCCCCTCCAACCCCGAGGGCTTCTTCGCCCTCCCCGACCTCTCCCTGATCGGTTCGGCAGCCCCCATCGCGGCGTTCCGTGAACTGGGCGCCATCGCGTGCATGCTGCTGATCTTCACCATTTTGCTGTCCATCTTCTTCGACGCCATGGGCACCATGGTGGGCCTCTCCCAGCAGGC
>JAKDKI010000435.1 GCA_030453435.1 Kocuria sp. | reverse complement strand
GGTATCAACAAACTAGGCACACTATTGAGTTGACAAACAACAAACCACACAAGAAACCCGAAGGTCTTTTTGTCGGTTGGTCTTGCCGCTAAATTCGGAAGCTCTTCGCTTTCCCTTGCGGCAACCTCTCCAGCTTATCCATCCGTTTTCCTTTTCGCAAACTGACGTTCACGCCAAAGCGAAGCTCAGGAAGTGGTTGGAGGCTGTCGGCGGTGCCGGGAAGGCGATTTCTCGCTTGTCCGTCCTTGCGGCGACTCGGAATACTTTACACAGACTCCGACCACCGCGCAAAGCGGTGGCCGGAGTCTGTGTTATAAGTGGCCTGGGTCACTACGGTGCCCCTGCGCCCCTGGGGATGACGCCTCTCTGACCAGTGGGCGCACCCGTCTGTGACCGCTACCCCCGCAGAAGGTTCTTTCGCACCTTGCCCGTGGCGGTTCGCGGTAGTTCGTCGCTGAAGGTCACGGTGTCCGGCACCTTGAATCCGCTCAGGCGTCCGCGCACGTGTTCACGCAGCTCATCCTCGGTCACTGAGGAACCGCCCGAACGAACCACGTGCGCTACCGGTCGTTCACCCCACTTCTCGTGAGGGACACCGATCACGGCCACATCGATCACGTCCGGGTGGGAGTACAGCGCCTGTTCGACCTCGATGGACGAGATGTTCTCGCCTCCGGAAATGATGATGTCCTTGGCGCGGTCGCGCAGCTGGATATAACCGTTGGGGTGCATAACGCCCAGATCACCGGTGTGGAACCAGCCACCGAAGAAGGCCTTTTCCGTGGCCTCCGTGTCCTTGTAGTACCCGATCATCACGTTGTTGCCACGCAGCACTACTTCCCCGAGTGTCTCGCCGTCCGCGGGAACATCGTTCATGTCGGTGTCCACGATGCGCGCCGCTTCCGCCTGCACCATGCCCACACCCTGGCGGGACATCTGCTGAGCGCGTTCCTGCGGGGAAAGATCCTTCCACTCTTCTTGCGGCTCGCAAATAGTGATGGGTCCGAACACCTCGGTCAGCCCGTATACATGCACGATGCCGAACCCCGCATTCTCCAGACGCTCGATGATGCTCGGCGCCGGCGGGGCCCCCGCGGTGGTGATGCGAATGGGGCTCTCGAGTGAGTGCGCCTCCTCCGCGTCCACGATGATCGAGCACACGGCCGGTGCCCCACACAGGTGAGTAATGCCCTGGTTGTCGAACGCATCCCAGATGGCATCGGGGCGCACAGCACGCAAACACACGTGCGTACCACCGGCCGCGGTCACCGCCCACGTGGTGCACCATCCATTGCAGTGGAACATGGGCAGCGTCCACAGGTAGCGGGTCGCGCCGTCGAATCCGTTGTGGAACACCTCGCCCAGACTGTTCAGATACGCCCCGCGGTGCCCGTACAACACTCCCTTGGGACGCCCGGTGGTCCCGGAGGTGTAGTTCAACGTGATGGGTGAGTTTTCATCCGCCACCTTGTAGCTCACGCCTCGTTCGCCCGACGACGCCGCGCCGCCGACTTCCTGGGGCTCCATATCGATGAACTGGTCGAACGTGGGGATCTCGCCATAGGAGTGATCCCGCACGGGTTCGATACCGGCCTGCTCATCGGGCAGCTGGACGAGGGTGATGCCCTCCTTACCGTCGATCGCGGAGACCACGGTGTCCAGTACAGAAGTGTCTGCGATGACCACGCTGGCCTCGCTGTGTTCGAGGATGTAGTCGAGCTCGCGCGTGGAGAGCCGCGGGTTCAACGGCACCAATACCGCTCCGGCCGCCGGCACCGCGTAGTGGGCCAGTAGCAGTGCAGGCAGGTTGGGTGCGATCACGGCCACTGTGGGGAGGGACCGCATCAGTTGCTCGGCACCCAGGTACTCCCCGTGCTCAGCCCCACCTCGTGCGGAGTCCTCACTGGAAGCTGCCGCACCGCCCGGTTTCCCGTTACCCGCGACGCCACTGGACGCGGCGGCGTCGTCAGAAGTGGAAACCGCCGGGAGGTGCGGCAGGAGCGCGGTGGCGAAGCGACGTACGTCTCGCTCGAACTCCTCGTAGGTCCACGATTGATCGCCGTAGACAATGGCCTCTCGCCGGGGAAATACTTCCGCGCTGCGCTCGATGAATCGCAGCGGGGACAGGGGCTGTGCGTTCGCGTACATGGTGCTCCTGTAATCGGTGACTTAGTTGTAGGCCGAGAAACCGGTGATGGACTTGCCGATGATGAGCGCCTGGAC
>JAKDKI010000434.1 GCA_030453435.1 Kocuria sp. | reverse complement strand
ACGCCGCGAAGCCCCGGTTGGTCCCGTCATCCAGCGTCACCGAGATGGCACTGTTACGCTCCGCCTGAGCTTGCGCCTCCGCGCTGCCCGGCCGCGCGACCTGGGTCGGTTGCGCGGGAAGTTCCTTCCCCGCGGCCAGCCCGAGTTCGCCATAGCGACCCAGGCCGTAGGTATCCGCGACCTGGAACTTATCCTTGGGCTTGTACAGCATGGATTCAAGGTTCTCGCGGGTGGCGGCGGTGGAAGCCCAGTCATTGGTGGCGGGCTCCACCGCGGGGAGCTCCTCGGCCACCGGCGTGATCTCGATATTGCCTTCCAGCTGGGTAAGACCGCGATACTCCCCGGCTTCGCCCGTGACCTGGACCCTGTCGCCCACGGACACTGTGGACTGCGTGCTACCGGTGTAGACGAACACCCCGGTGGAGGCCTTGCTCATGTCCACCTTCCCACCGGAGCCGGGGGTCTGAATCACGAAACCACCCAGCGTGCCCGGATCGCCCGGGTACACGGCGGTCACGATCGAGGGTTCGGTGGTGACCGTCTGACCCTTGAGCGGGGTCTCGGCTCCGGTGCCCTGAATCTCGGCGATGGACACGGTGTCGGTGGCCGGGGCTGCGAAGGCGGGCGCCGCGGCAATGCCGCTACACAGCAACACCGCTCCGGTGGAGGCAGCGGCAATGCGGGTCCGCAGCGAGGGCTTGGACATGGATACGGGCATGAGTGATCTCCAGATTGTGGTGAGGGGCTATCGCTTGCCCGGAACCTTGACGTCCACCCATACCAGGCGGTGGTCGGAGGTCGGGAACGGGTATTCGCCGGTCAGTTCGGAACCGGGCTGACCGGGCGCTGGCCAGAAAACACCGGCATCCAGCAGCGGCAAATTCTTGGACGGCAACGCGTAGTCCACGCGCAGGTTGCCGGGGGTGGGGTTGTCATTGAAGTCGGCGGTGTCGCGTGCGGGATCGGATTCGTGGGCCAGGTTGGCGCCGCCCTGACGCTCGCTCGCCTCAGTGGCTCCGGTTGAGGTCGGTTGCGAATCGCGCACCCGCGAGTTGTTCAGCAACTGGCCGATGGCACCCGGGAACGAATCGCCGTCGTTGGGGTCGGAGTTGTAGTCGCCCGCGATCACGAAACGCTCGCCGCGAGGCAGACCACCGTGCTGCCCGGCGTCGTCGTAGATGTACGAGCCCGTCTTGTTGCCGGTGACGTAATCGGCCCAGAAGCGGATCTCGTCGTTGTTCTTGCGGCCGTTGCGATCCTCGGGGCCGTCGAAACTGGGCGGGGTGGGATGCGCGGCCAGCACGTGGACCGTCTTGTTGCCCACACGCACGGGCACATCCCAGTGGGATTTGGACGACAACCGCAGCTGCGCCGCCTGTCCCGGTGTGTAGTAGTCGGTGGGCAGCTGGTTATTGGGCATGTCCTGCCAGCGAAAATTCTGGAAGGTGCGCACCTGATCCTGGGCGATCGGGTACTTGGAGTAGATGACCATGCCGTACTGGCCGGGGAACAGGCCGAAGCCCCACGCGTCGTCGGGCCCGCCCGTCTGCCCGTCCTGGTTGAGGTCCAGGCCGGACTGCACACCCGTATTGACCGGCGCCACGTAGTAATACGGGTAGTCCACCGCCGCTTGGCCGTTCTGCCCGACCGACAGGTAGCTGTCGCGGAACGCCTCCGCCGCCTGGTTACCGGGCACATAGTCGAACTCGTTGACGAGCACCACGTCCGGGTTGTTGATCTGGATGACTTCCGCGATGTTCTGGGCCTGTTGGTTGGCCGGCGTGGAGAGGTCCCGCAGCAGCTGACCCTCCTCGTTGCGGTTCAGCGACGCGTTGTACGTGGCCACGCGCAGCCCGTGCTTATCGCCGGTCACGCTCGCGCTTTTCGACGATGACGCCGCTCGCCCACCTTCACCCGCCACGGCCGGTGCCACCGCGCTCGCGGCGAGGGCAACGGCGAGAGCGCCAGCGGACGAGACAACAAGGGCGCGATATTGAGCACGCATACGAACCTCCAGGTCAACACACAGTGACCTCGAGCATAAGCGCGATAAACGACCAGGTCGTGGCGGAGAAGTAAAAACTTGGTGGTGGCGGGGTACAGGGAGTGTGGGTGCCACGAACTTTGGGGAGCCCATCCAGATTGGAGACGTGGCCACCTTCTACAGTCCGCAGGATCAGGCTTCTCAGGGGTTTTGGGTCGCCGGCCGGATCGCCCTCATTCTGGGC
>JAKDKI010000433.1 GCA_030453435.1 Kocuria sp. | reverse complement strand
TCGCCGCACGCACGCAGCGCATCGAGGTGGGCACCGGCGTCATCGACATGCGCTACCGCATATCGTGGTTGCAACGCCCGTTCACGTAAGCTTGGTTGCATGGTCGAACTGGTAGCGCTGAGGAAGACGAACGAGGTGGCCGCGTACGTCCGCGCCTCCATGGACCGCAAGGGCGACCGCTGGACGGTCGATACGCAGCTGAGGAAGATCAGGGCGCTGGCCGAGGCCAAGGACTGGAACGTCGTCGAGGTCTACGAGGACAACGCGGTGTCGGCGACGAAGAAGCGCCGCGCTGGCACCCGGTGGGCCGAGATGCTGGACGACGCCCGCGCGGGCCGGTTCTCGATGGTGGTCGCCGTGGACATGGACCGGCTCCTGCGCAGCACGAAGGACCTGAACACGCTGATCGACCTCGGTCTGCGCGTCGTCACCGTGGACGGCGAGATCGATCTCTCGACGGCGGACGGCGAGTTCCGGGCGACGATGCTCGCCGCTCTCGCCCGGTTCGAGGCGCGTCGCAAGGCCGAGCGACAGATCAGGTCGAACGAGCGCCGACGTGCCGAGGGCATCCCCACGTCCGCCTGGAAGGCGTTCGGATGGTCGAGGGAGGGTGAGCTGATCGAGGAAGAGGCCGACGCGGTTCGGCGGGCCTTCGACGCGTTCCTCGGCGAGCCGTCGCTGTCGATCCGGCGCATCCGCGAGGACCTGAACAGCGCTGGTCACCTCACCGCCCGCGGCTCGGAATTCTCCGTCGATGCCGTGCGCTACCTGCTCGCGAACCCGCTTTACTGTGGCTACATCAAGCACTACGCATCCGGCGAGCTGTACCCGGTGCAGGGCGAGGCGTTCCCGCCCATCGTCAGCGAGCAGACGTGGCGGACCGCGGTGGCGAAGCTGGAGGACAACGTGCGGAGGTCGGCCAGGCAGGGCAACCAGCCGAAATACCTCCTGTCGACGATCGGGCTGTGCGGGAAGTGCGGTGCGACGCTCGTCTCGGGGACGAACAGCCGCAAGCAGCCGACGTATCGCTGCGGCGAGCAGTTCCACCTCACCCGCCAACGCGAGCCCGTCGATGCGATGGTCACCGAGGCAGTGCTCACCCGCCTGTCGTCGGTGGACGTGCACGACCTCGTGATGCCGCAGGAGGACGACGGGCCGGACCGCGAGGAGCTGCTGACCGAGCGGAACGCCCTGGTCGAGCGCGTAAAGGAGCTGAGCCCGCTGCTGCGCGACATCCATCAGCCGGTCCTGGAGATCACCGCGGCGATCAACGACGTGAAGGTCCGCATCGACGAGATCGACGCGGAGCTGCTCGACCGCTCGGTATCCGTGGCGGCGAAGCTGCTGGCAGACGTGGAGGAGGCGGTCGGCACCGCGGAGCGTCGCGAGGTTGTCGAGTCGAAGTGGAAGGCGTTGGACATAGACCGCCGCCGGATGCTCGTGGACGAGCTGGTGACTGTGACCATCGAGCCCATCGCGCCCGGTCACGTGAAGTTCGACCCCGACCTCATTCGCATAGAGCCGCGTCGCGACTGACTCATGAGTCAACTCGTCATTGCAATGGTGAGTCGACTCGTGGGAGAGTGGTTGCAGACAAGAAGATCCCACCGGGGCCGCGACTTAGAAGCGCGGGGTTCTGCTCCCGGATGAGTAGCCGGTCAAACAGCCCAACTACCGTGGCGGGGAACCGGAAGATACTCATATCTGAGGACTTCCGATGTCTGTCGTTATCGACGTTCCCCGCGCATCCGCGCTTGACTGCCCTGCTCTCGATCAGGACTCGTCTCCCGTTCCGCATGCTGATGGGCTCGATCCCGTCATCGCCGCCGCCCGCGCCGCCGGTCGCCGAGCCGGTGAGCGCCTGGCACTCACTCCGCTGACGCCGCGACAGCGCGCCGCCGTCGCCGCCGTGATGGGCGGTGGTCGCTGATGAGCGCGAACTCCGCCGCCTTCGATCACCTGACCAGCTTCCGCTGGCGACAGGGCGACCCGTCCCTCGCCGATGGCGAGGCCCAGCTCTACGACCTCGGCGTGCTCCGCTCCGTGCTGGAGGAGGCCGTCGAGATCGCCGTCGCCGACGCCCGCGCCGACGGGGTGACCTGGGCCAGGATCGGCGACGCCCTCGGCGTCACGCATCAGGCTGTCATCAAGCGCTACGGCCGGGGCGGTGGTCGCTGATGCACGCCGACGCACGCAACCTCAGCACCGCACCCGCCGACCTGACCCCGCCCGGAGGG
>JAKDKI010000092.1 GCA_030453435.1 Kocuria sp. | reverse complement strand
CGATTCGCCCTGGCACCCCTGCCGGCGAGATGGCGAATCAGGTTCCGCACCACATTGTCCAAGAGCGTTTCGAACGACTAACGGCTCTGCAGGACCGAATCAGTGCACGGTTGAACCAGCAGTTGGTCGGCTCCACCGTGGAGGTCCTGATCAGCGCACACCAGGGCCGTAAATCGGAGAGCACCCACCGCCTGAGCGGTCGTTCGCAGGACCAGCGGCTCGTGCACTTCTCCGTGCCTGACGGCGCTGAGGCCCCGCGCCCGGGTGACTTCGTGACGGTCCCCGTGACGGCGGCGGCGGCCTACCACCTCCTGGCCGATCCTCAGGACGCCTCCGAATACTCGCTGCGCCGTTCCCGAGGCGGGGACGCCTGGGAAGCTGCCCAGGCAGAATCGTGCGGCACCGGTAGTTCAGGTAAACCAGGCGCCGTCGGACTCGGCATGCCCACCCTGCGCACCAACTAGCGTGGCCGTTTTCTCCTGGCCCGCCCACGGCGCACCGCTGATCGCCGTGGTCGGCCCCACCGGAACTGGTAAATCGGATCTAGCGCTGGCCCTCGCCGAGCACTTGGAAGGCGAGGTCATCAACGGGGACGCCCTCCAGTTCTATCGGGGCATGGACATCGGCACCGCCAAGCTTTCGGTCGCCGAGCGGCGCGGGGTTCCGCACCACCTCTTGGACATCATGGATATTTCGGAGGAAGCCTCCGTCGCCCGGTTCCAGACGGATGCTCGGGCCGCCATCGACGACGTCGCCGGGCGCGGCAAAGTGCCGATTCTCGCCGGTGGGTCCGGACTGTACGTTCGCGCGGCCGTGGACGCGATTGAATTCCCCGGAACGGACCCCGCGGTCCGTGCCCGGCTTGAGAACGAGTTGGCCGAGCAAGGGCGGGGTGAGCTCCTGGCGCGACTGAACGACGTCGACCCCCAATCTGCAGAGCGCGTCAAGGATGACCGGCGGCTGGTACGTGCCCTGGAGGTCTACGAAGTCACCGGGCGGCCGTTCACCTCGTTCATGCCGCAGCGTGAGTACGTGAGACCCACGATCCAATTCGGCTTGGATATGAACCGAGAGCTGCTGAACCAGCGTCTCGCGCAACGTATCGATGGGATGCTCAGCGCGGGATGGTTGGACGAGGTGCGCCAGCTCGAACGGCGAGGACTGCGTGAGAGCCCCACCGCGGGAAAGGCCCTGGGATATCCCCAACTTCTGGATGTACTGGCGGGGGAGCGAACCCTTGAAGCGGCCCGGGAGGACACCGTGGTGGCCACCCGGCGCTTCACCAAGAGACAACGCACCTGGTTCCACGCGGACCCGCGGGTGCACTGGCTCGACGCGGGACATCCGGGCGGCGTGGACGCACTCGCACGTGATGCCGTGAGGATGATTGAGGCCGCGTAAACTGACGGCCGTGACTGAAACTGTGGATCGGGGAGTGAAGACCGTGGACTGGCGTGAACTGGTGAACCATGAAGTGGTCAAGGCCCACGGAACCGGCAATGACTTCGTGGTATTCACGGACGAATACGGGGAGGTCTCGCTGACAGCGGACACCGTGGCGGCCGTGTGCGACCGTCATATGGGCCTGGGCGCTGACGGGGTGATCCGCGCGGTTCGGACTACCGAGCTACCGGAAGGTCGCAAACTCTTCGATCAAGACCCCTCGGTCGAGTGGTTCATGGACTACCGCAACGCTGACGGCTCCATTGCCCAGATGTGCGGCAACGGGGTTCGTGTATTCGTGGACCACCTGGTGCGTGAGGGGCTGGTGGAGCTCCCGCAGGGATCACAGCTGCGCATCGGAACACGCGCGGGGGTGCGCTCCGTGGCCCGCACGGACGGCGGCTATGCCGTGGACATGGGTCCGTGGAGTTTCATGGCTGGTGAAGATGCCCGTGAGAAGGGTTCGGACGCCGTGGTGACCACCGACGGTTTGAACGTCCCTCGCCCGGGTCTGTCCATCAGCATGGGAAACCCGCACACGGTGGTGGCTCTGTCCGAGGAGGACAAGCTGGACCAGTTGGATCTTCGCCGCGCGCCGTCGGTTTCTCCGGAGCCCGAGGACGGCACCAACGTTGAGTTCGTGGTGCCCGTGGATCACGACGACGTCGAGGTCGGCCGTATCCACATGCGAGTGTTCGAGCGCGGAGTGGGGGAGACCCATTCGTGCGGTACCGGTGCCTGTGCGGCAGCTGCGGCAACCCGCTTCTGGGGCGGTGTCGATGCTCCGGATCGCTGGTTGGTGGAAGTTCCGGGCGGTGTACTGTCCGTGACATTCGTGCCGGCAACCGACGGCACCGAGCACGTGGTGTTGGCCGGTCCGACTCGCGTGGTGGCTCGCGCCATCCTGGTCTAGCGAGGGCCGGTAGCCGGGCGCCTGGGCTGCCGAACAGGCCTGGGTCGGGTTGCTGTTCCCACGTCACGGTCCGAGTGAAAGGCCGCGGGGCCGGAGTCGGGAATGGTAGCGCTACCGCGAGCGTTCTACTGTAAGGATCCGGAACCCTTTATCCGTGGCAGTACGTTCGATCGTGAACTCTGCGGCGTCCAGGACCGTACTGAGCCAACGCTGGAGTGAATCGCCGCCCAGGTTCTTCTGAACCACCAGCCAAGCGGTGCCCCCAGGGGCCAAGCGAGGTAGCCACGTCAGCAGGATCTCGTGGAGTGCCTCCTTACCCACGCGAATGGGCGGATTGGACCACACAGTGTCGAACTGGCGGTCCTGGGGAACATCCTCGGGGCGGAAGGTCTCCACGTGCGAAAGCCCGTGGGCGTCGGCGTTTCGGCGGGTGAGGTCCAGGCTGCGGTCATTGACGTCGACCGCTGTCACGGTGGCCTCCGGATCAGCCAGCCCCATGGCCAGGGTCAACGGGCCCCAGCCACAACCAATATCCAAGAATTGACGGCCGCTCGGGTCAGGAACGTTGCGCAGCAGCGCGGCGGTTCCCTTGTCCAGGTCACCGGGGGAGAACACTCCGGCGGCGGTCTGAACTCGCACTTCGCGACCGCGCAGGTCCACTGAAATCTGCCGGGGCTTCTCCGGCAGGGACGGATCGGTCACAAAGTAATGCGCACTGTGCGGTTCTGGGGCCATGGCTCCACATGTTATCTCTCAGTGCTCCGTGTCGGGGCGCAGCGATAGACTGAACGAATTATCAGCAGCTTGCAGATCAAGGAATTATGACTGAATCTCACCGCCCCGAAGACTCCCAACACCGCGCACCGGTGACATCTGGGGAACCCTCGGGCGCCGATCTCGAAGACGTCGTCGCCAGGGTTCTGGCTCGCGCTCACGCGCAGAAGGAACCCGCCGTTTTTCGCGACGACACTCAGGATGCCACCGAACAGCGCAGGGAGCCCTTGGGCCGCGCACGCGAACTCCTCGACGAGGATCCGCAGTTCTCCGACGCGGACGGCGAACAGCAAGACCTTGCCGAACGACACGCGCTGCGCCGAGTCGCCGGACTCTCCACCGAGCTCGAAGATGTCACCGAGGTCGAATACCGCCAACTTCGTCTGGAACGGGTGGTGCTCGCGGGCCTGTGGTCCGCCGGCACTCTGGCGGACGCGGAGAACTCCCTGCGTGAGCTCGCAGCACTCGCGGAAACTGCCGGCTCCGAGGTCATGGACGGCATGCTCCAGCGCCGAGTGAACCCGGATCCCGGAACGTACCTGGGCTCGGGTAAGGCCATCGAACTCAAGGACGTGGTTGCGGCAACCGGCGCGGACACCGTGGTTGTGGATGCAGAACTCGCACCGTCCCAGCGCCGCGCGTTGGAGGACGTGGTCAAGGTCAAGGTCATCGACCGCACCGGTCTGATCTTGGACATCTTCGCCCAGCACGCCAAGTCCAAGGAGGGCAAGGCGCAGGTCGAATTGGCCCAGCTGGAATACATGCTTCCCCGCCTCCGTGGTTGGGGCGAGTCACTGTCCCGGCAGGCCGGCGGTCGCGCGGCGGCTGGTGAAGGTATCGGTTCTCGTGGCCCGGGCGAAACCAAGATCGAGCTCGACCGCCGCCGTATTCGTCAGCGCATGTCCAAGCTGCGCCGCGAGATCGAAGCCATGAAGCCCGCCCGCGAAACCAAGCGGCTCAACCGCAAGCGGTTCTCCGTTCCGTCGGTGGCCATTGCCGGGTACACCAACGCGGGCAAATCTTCGCTGCTCAACCGCCTCACGGACGCGGGCGTGCTCGTGGAGAACGCTCTGTTCGCCACGCTGGATCCCACGGTGCGCAAGGCAGAAACTCCTGACGGCATCGGCTACACGCTTTCGGACACCGTCGGGTTCGTGCGCTCACTGCCCACGCAGCTGGTCGAAGCATTCCGCTCCACGCTTGAAGAAGTAGCTGACGCCGATGTCATCGTGCACGTGGTCGATGCCTCCCACCCGGACCCCGAGGGCCAGCTCAAAGCTGTCCGAGATGTCCTCGCGGACGTGGGTGCCACCGACATTCCGGAGATCGTGGCGCTGAACAAATCCGATGTTGCGGATCCAGTGGTCCTGGGCCGCTTGCTCAATCACGAGAGCCCGTCCGTCGCGGTTTCTGCGCGCACGGGCGAGGGCATCGAGGAACTCAAGCAGCTGATCTCGCGCGCGATTCCGCGCCCGGATCACGAGCTGGATCTGCTGATTCCGTACGTCCACGGTGAGGTCGTGTCACGGTTGCACGCCCAAGACGCGGAGATCCTGAGCACGGAGCACACCGAGGAAGGCACTCGGCTGCGCGTGCGCGTGCGGGGGAACCTTGTGGCGGAACTCGAGCAGTATCGGCTTGGAGCGGCGTCGTCACAGGACACGCTGCCGGGCCAGAACGGTGCGGAAACCGCATAGGTATGGCTGACCCGTTCATCGATGAGACCGGGCGAGATATTTCGGACATTCGCCCCGAAACCCTGCCCGGGGCCAAGGATTCGCTCGAGCTCCTGGACGCCGCAGTGACCGCCATGGGCGGGCAGCGGCGTGAAGGCCAGCGGTTCATGGCCGCCAAGGTGGCCGAGGCCTTGGACACGCACAAACACCTGCTGGTTCAGGCCGGCACGGGCACGGGTAAGTCCCTGGCCTACCTGGTTCCCGTGTTCGAGCATGCCCAGACTGCGGATAAACCCGTGATCATCTCCACCGCGACCTTGGCCCTTCAATCGCAGGTCACCGGACGCGATGTGCCGCGCGTGTTGGACGCGGTCGAGGAGCATTTGGATCACCGGCCCAATGTGGCTCTGCTCAAGGGCCGTTCCAATTACGCGTGCCTCCATAAGATCGGCGGTGGTTATCCCACCGATGACGACGCCGCTCTGTTCAATCTTGCGGCGCCGGCCGGTTCCGCACGGGGCGGGGAGGCCGCCGTGGGCAAGCTGGGGCAACAGGTAAAACGGTTGCGTGAGTGGGTCGAGTCCACCGAAACCGGGGACCGGGACGACGTGCAACCGGGTGTTTCAGACGCCGCGTGGCGGCAGGTCTCCGTGACCGCTCGTGAGTGCATCGGGCGCAAGTGCCCGCTGATCGAAGAATGCTTTGCCGAGAAGGCTCGGCTGGCGGCCGGCGAGGCGGACGTGGTGATCACCAACCACGCATTGCTGGCCATCAACGCATTCGAAGGTTTGGCGGTGTTGCCCGAACACGATGTGGTGGTCGTGGACGAGGCCCATGAATTGCAGGACCGCGTCACAGGCGCGGTCACGGGTGCACTGTCCGGCGCGGCGGTTCGCGCAGCGGCGAGCGGAGTCCGTAAGCACACTGCCGCACCACACGAGGATCTCGATAAGGCCGCGGACGCCTTCGACCGAGCTTTCAACAGCGATCCCAACGGCTTGCTGCCGCGGGGGTTCACCGAGGAGCAGGTCTACGCGGTGCGCGGTGTCCAGGACGCAGCGCGCGCCGGACTCAGCGCAACCAAGGGCGATTCCAACGCAGAGGACGCGGGTAGGCATGCCGCGCGATCGCGACTCTCAGAGATCCTGGACACCGCTGATCGCATGCTCAATGCCAATTCGGACCATGATGTTCTGTGGATCTCTCGTGTAGGCCGCTGGGACCAGTCTTCCGGGTACGTGTCACCGGACGCGGGCGAACCAGCGACCCTTAACATTGCCCCGCTCAGCGTGGCGGGAGCCCTGAGAGAGGGACTTTTCGACGGCCGTACGGTGGTGCTGACCTCGGCCACATTGGCGGTCGGGTCATCGTTCTCATCCGTGGCCGGAGCCCTCGGACTGCAGGGGTCCGGTGCACCACCGTGGCGAGGGGTGGATGTCGGGAGCCCGTTCAACTACCCCAAGCAGGGCATTCTCTACGTGGCCCGGCATCTGCCCAAGCCGGGCAGGGGAGTGTCCGAGGATCAACTCGCCGAACTCGCTGAACTCGTCAAGGCGTCCAACGGTGGAGCCCTGGGGCTGTTCTCCTCCCGCCGCGCCGCCGAAGAAGCCACTGAGAAATTACGAGAGCTGATCGATACCGAAATTCTCTGCCAGGGAGAAGCATCCTTGCCATCGCTGGTCAAGGATTTCACGGACGACCCCACAGCAAGCCTCTTCGGCACCATAAGTCTGTGGCAGGGCGTTGATGTGCCCGGGGACTCATGCCGGTTGGTCGTCATCGATCGCATCCCCTTCCCTCGTCCCGACGACCCCCTGGGAACCGCTCGAACCAGGGCGACCGAACGCGCTGGGGGGAACGGGTTCATGGCCGTCTCCGCCACCCACGCGGCAGTGAGGTTGGCCCAGGGCGCGGGACGTTTGATTCGTTCCCACAACGATCGAGGCGTGGTTGCGGTCCTGGATTCCCGGCTCGCGACGGCGCGCTACGGGACCTTCCTGACCAAGTCCCTGCCACCGTTGTGGCCCACCGCAGACAAGACCAAAGTGCTCGGCGCGTTGAAACGGCTCAGTAGCTCGCAGTAATTCGGCTCGGCCAACCGCTCAGCAGTCGCTGCACGAACTCCACTCATAGACATCAGGCCCGGTAGGTGTGTTCACCTACCGGGCCTGATTCGAAGGTTGGGAGGGTGTCTCAGAGTGAGCGGAAAACGGAGACCACTTTGCCCATCACGGTGGCGTGATCTCCCAGGATGGGCTCGTACTGGGTGTTCTGCGGCAAGAGCCACGTGTGACCGTCGCGCTGACGGAAGGTCTTGACCGTGGCCTCATCGTCGAGCAGCGCCGCGACGATCTCTCCGTTCACGGCTGTGTTCTGCTGGCGCACCACGACCCAGTCACCGTCGCAAATGGCGGCGTCGATCATTGAATCGCCGGACACCTTGAGCATGAAGAGATCGCCGTGGCCCACAAATTCGCGCGGCAGTGAGAACACGTCTTCGACGGATTGCTCGGCCGTGATGGGGCCACCGGCGGCAATTCGACCGACCAATGGCACCGAGGCCATGGAGTCGTCGGAGCTACCGGCGGGCAGCTGCGTGACGTTGTGCACCGATCCGGCGGCGGGAGCCGTGGACTGCTCGGCTGGTTCAGGGTCACCGAGTTCCCTCGCCAGTTCAGCCTCCGAGAGCGGACGCAGTACTTCCATGGCTCGGGGGCGTCGAGGATCACGACGGATGTACCCGAGCTTCTCGAGTTGGCCCAGCTGGTGGGTCACGCTCGACAGAGATGCGAGGCCCACGATGTCCCCGATTTCGCGCATCGATGGGGGATAACCACGGTCACCGATGGCTCGCTGCACCGCACCCAGGATGGTGCGCTGGCGCGCCGTCAACGGCCGTTGGGGCCGCTGGGACTCCGAACCGGAGGGGGAAGGTGTGCTCACGAGCTGGGGTCCTTTCACCATTTTCCGACCGCGGGTCAACCGCGACGAACTCTGTACCCGCCGAGTTCGATCCTGCCGCTTATGCGTGTCAGAGATGTTCGATCAACTAGTACGGACGTTGCTTCAAGACTAGTGCGCCAAGAGTGAGGACTCAAAC
>JAKDKI010000432.1 GCA_030453435.1 Kocuria sp. | reverse complement strand
GTGACCCGTGCCGAGCAGTTGGCCCGCTTCCAGGCCCGCCGCACCGATCCCGTGCGTCAGTGGAAGCTCTCGCCCACTGACGTGGCGTCCCTGGACAAGTGGGATGACTACACCGAGGCCAAGGAAGCCATGTTCTTCTACACGGACACCGGGGATGCCCCATGGACCGTGATCAAGTCCAATGACAAGAAGCGCGCACGCGTGGAAGCCATGCGCCATGTCCTGTCCCAGTTCGACTACCCGAACAAGGACCACTCCGTAGTGGGCACACCCGACCCCAAGATCGTGGGTGGATCCAACGACGTCATGGACGACAACGGGTCCAACCCGGATGGGTTCCCTGTAGTCCGACCCGGCAACGACTAGTTGATGCGCTTCGCGGTTCTCGCGTGGCACGTCGTAGGATGACAGGCGATGTCTAGAATTTTTGGAACGGACGGTATTCGCGGACTCGCGAACGGCCTCCTCACAGCTGACCTTGCAATGGAGCTGTCTCAAGCAGCCGCGATCGTGTTGGGGCACGGGCATGCTAAGCCCGGCGCCCGACCGCGAGCCGTGGTTGCCCGGGATGGTCGCGCGAGTGGCGAGTTCATCGGAGCTGCGGTCACCGCTGGTCTGGCAAGCTCGGGCGTGGACGTGTACGACGCCGGGGTGATCCCTACCCCTGCCGCGGCGTACCTCGTGGCGGATATCGACGCCGATTTCGGCGTGATGATTTCCGCGTCCCACAACCCCGCTCCGGACAATGGCATCAAGTTCCTGGCCCACGGCGGCAAGAAACTGCCGGACGCCATTGAGGACAAGATCCAAGAAATCTACGAGAAGCGCGAGTTTATGCGCCCCACGGGCGCGCAGGTCGGTCGTATCAACCGTCTCTCGGATGCTGAGGACCGTTACATCCTGCACCTGGTCGGCGCCATTCCGCAGCGGCTGGACGGACTCACGGTGGTCCTGGACTGTGCCCACGGCGCGGCGTCCGGTGCCTCGCCGGATGCCTTCCGCGACGCCGGTGCCAATATCCACGTAATCGGCGCTCAGCCGGATGGCCTCAACATCAACGACGGCGTGGGGTCCACTCACTTGGAGCCTCTCAAGGAAGCCGTGCTCAAGCACGGCGCGGACCTGGGCATTGCTCACGACGGAGACGCCGATCGGTGCCTGGCCGTGGATCACACGGGTACTGAGGTGGACGGTGATCAGATCATGTGCATCCTGGCGATGGCCATGAAGGATGCGGGCAAGCTCAACCAGGACACTCTGGTGGCCACGGTCATGAGTAACTTGGGCCTGCAGCTGGCTCTTGAGAAGCAGGGTATCCGGTTGGAACGTGCGGCAGTGGGTGACAGGTACGTTCTGGAATCCATGGTCGCCAACGGTTACAACCTGGGTGGCGAGCAGTCCGGCCACGTGATCATGGCTGACTACGCCACAACCGGTGATGGTCTCCTGACCGGTCTGATGCTGGCCTCACGGGTTGCTCAGACCGGGATGCCATTGTCAGAGCTGGCTTCCGTGATGACTCGGATGCCGCAGACGATGATCAACGTGGCCAACGTGGACAAGGCTGCCGCCAAGACTCACCCCGAGGTGCTGGCCGCAGTCGCGGACACGGAGGAACGGTTGGGTGGAAAGGGCCGTGTGCTGTTGCGGCCCTCCGGCACGGAGCCGGTGGTGCGCGTGATGGTCGAGGCCGCAAGCCACGAGGAAGCACGACACGAAGCTGAAGCGCTCGTCAAAGTGGTCGAGCAGCACCTGCGTTTGAGCTGACCCGTTCCGGTTGACCTCGTAAATACTCAGGCCCCGCTTCCTTCTGGAAGCGGGGCCTGAGTAGTAGTTGGGATGGTTGGAAAGAATTACAGGGTCTTGGAGCCGGGGCCGTCCACGGGGCCGCCCTTGCCGGCGACGAGTGCGTCGCGGATTTCGGTCAGCAGCAGGGTGTTGGGGTCAGCCTCTTCCTCGGAGGGATCGATGCCCAGGCGGCGGTTGCGAGCTTCGATCATCTTGTTCATCGGCAGAACGATGGCGAAGTAAACAGCGGCTGCGATCAACAGGAAGTTGACGATGGCGGTCAGCAGGACACCGAACTTGATGTCGTTGCCGTTGAAGGTGACCAGCGCGAAATTGTCGAAGTTGGGGGAGCCCACAACACCGGAGATGGCGGGCATGAGGACGGACTCGACCAGAGCGTTGACGATCTGGCCGAAGGCAGCGCCGATGATGACGGCGACGGCAAGGTCGAGGAC
>JAKDKI010000431.1 GCA_030453435.1 Kocuria sp. | reverse complement strand
CGGCCGGGGCTGCGCCAGCTGCTCGCCGGCCGGTGGGCGCGGGCCTTCTGGCAGCGGCCGATCCGCGCGGGTATATGCACCAGAGAGCAGGGGTGAATACCCCAGCCTCGTCAGGTTGAGTTCACTGCAGAGCGATGACACTTCATCGTCGAGTAGCACGTGAGGACTCAGGTCGGTGCTCGGAGCCGGCTCCAGATACGAGAAACGTTGCTGCAGCGCTGTATATGGGTGGGCCGAAGGCGTTTCAAGGGCTTCCGTGAGACGAGCCGCCGTCAGATTGCTGGAAGCAATGGTTCTGGTGAGGCCCTCATCCACTAACTGGCTCAGGGCATCCAGTGTTTCCTCGAGCGCGGTGTTCGCGTCATCGATGTGCGTGTAGAGAACGTCGACATGATCCACGTCAAGGCGTCGCAAGGAGTCTTGCACCTGGGTGCGGATTGCTCGGCGGGAAAGCCCCATCGATGCGTCCAGGCCGTCTCCCAATGAACGTGGACGGGCCCCGATTTTTGTCGCCAAGGTGACCTCGTCGCGCATGCCAGTGCCGTTAGCGGCCAGCCAGGCACCGATCGTCTCCTCGGACTCGTTGCCAGTTCCATTCGCCCAGAACGCGTAGTTGTTGGCTGTGTCCCAGAATCGTGCGCCCAACTCATAAGCATGGTTCAAGCAGGCGAAAGCCTGGTTGCGGGGGACTTGCGTACCAAAATACATAGTTCCCAAGGCCATCGGAGGAATCATTACGGGTCCGATAGTGAATGCGCTTGATCTCATGCTGTTACCCAAACAGTTGGACCATGGTCCAGGTCAATGAACGCCGCCGCAAACCTGCCCGAGCGCCGTCGTCCCCGCTCCGAAAGCCGCAACTCCTGGCAACTGCTGCCAACTACGGGAACCCGGCCGGCACCGCGCATACAGTGACCATCAGATCGCCATGGTCGGAGCTGGCTGGGTTTTTGGAGTGGTCAGCGCCGCCGCGATGGCACGGAGTTGGACGCGACGAAGGGGCCGCACACATGACTACTCAACCCGAACTCGGCAGCACGACCGGCCGTTACATCGAGCAGGATGGACTCAAGTTCCGCGATCTCGACGGCGACGGCGTTCTCTCACCCTTCGAGGACTGGCGCCTCCCCGCCGTCGAACGTGCTCGCGACCTGGTCTCCCGTATGACCACCGAGGAGAAGGCCGGACTGATGGTTATCGGCTCGCACTACCCGGGCTACTCCGCATTCCTGCCTAACCCCGTCGAGGGACAGATCCTCAACCAGGAAGACGTCTGGCGTGACGCCAACCCCATTACCGGCGTGCCCTTCGCAGAGCCGGTCCTGGTTACCTCCGCGACCGGCAAGGCCATCAACGAGCGCGGTCAGCGCTACTTCGTGGTCCGCGACAATCTCACTCCCCAGGAGCTCACCGAGTGGACCAACGCGGTCCAGGAACTCGCGGAGAACTCGCGGCTGGGCATCCCGGCGGTCTTCGCCTCCAACCCGCGGAACCACGTGGCGCTCGTGTCCCAGTTCGGCGTGAATGAGTCGACCGGCATCTTCTCCGAATGGCCCGGTGAGCTCGGTCTGGCCGCACTGAACGACAAGGAACTCATCGAAACGTTCGGCCGCGAGATCGCCAAGGAATGGCGCGCCGGCGGCATTCATAAGCTCTATGGCTACATGGCTGACCTCGCCTCCGAGCCGCGCTGGTCTCGTTTCAACGGCACCTTCGGCGAGGACCCCGAGCTGGTTTCGGACTACATCGGCGCCGTGGTGCGCGGGATGCAGGGCGAGACCCTGAGCGAAGAATCCGTGGCCACCACCATCAAGCACTTCCCGGGCGGCGGCGTGCGCTTGGACGGTCACGATCCGCACTTCGAGTGGGGCCAGACCAACGAGTACCCCACCGAGAACGCGCTCGAGAAGTACCACTTACCCCCGTTCCAGGCCGCTCTGGACGCCGGTGCCGCCTCGATCATGCCGTATTACGCCCGCCCCATGAACAACTCCTCCCCGCAGCTGGACCAGGAGTTCTGGCAGGGCCCCACCACTCAGTTCGAGGAGGTTGCGTTCGCCTACAACCGCACCTTCATTCAAAGGCTACTGCGCGACAAGATGGGTCATGAGGGCTACGTGAACTCCGACTCCGGGGTCATCGACGCCATGATGTGGGGCGTCGAGGACCTCAGCGAGGCCGACCGTTTCGCCGCCGCCGTCCGCGCCGGCACCGATATCTTCTCGGACATGGCCAACCCCGCCCAGCTGATCG
>JAKDKI010000430.1 GCA_030453435.1 Kocuria sp. | reverse complement strand
TGAACGGTTTCTGGGATCAGCGCGGCACGTTCGACCTGGTTCCCGAGAACCTCTTGAAGGTTCAGGAGCTCAAGGACGATTCCTACGTGGAAGGCTCCGGCGCTCCTCTGGCCATGATGTTCCGCTTCCGCCCGGGCGTGCCCCCGGAGGTCTCCTTCGACTACTCGGACGAGGAAGCCTTCGTGCGTTACGAGCAGCGACTGCCGGGGCAGAACTACCTGGAGGAGCTGCGCATGTTCCCGCGCACCGGCTCCAACATTCCCCAGCACATGAACGACGCTCTGCAGGATTGGAATTACTGATTCATGAGGCAGTCAACCTCCACCGAGGGCTCCATCCGCGCTATGGATGGGGCCCTCGGGCCTATCCCAGCCGTGTGTCTCCACGATCACCTGGACGGTGCCCTGCGCCCGGCCACTATTGTGGAGCTCGCACGAGAGATCAACCACGAACTTCCCGAGACGGACCCGGTGGCTCTGGGCCGGTGGTTCGAGGACAGCGCTAATTCCGGCAGCTTGGAGCGCTACCTGACCACGTTCGAACACACGACCGCGGTCATGCAGAACGCCGAGTCCTTGGCGCGTGTTGCAGAGGAATACGTGCTCGACTGCGCTGCGGACGGTCTCATCCACACCGAGGTCCGCTGGGCACCCGAGCAGCACCTGGGCGGTGGCCTCACGCTCGAGCAGGCCGTGGACGCCGTTCAAGATGGTCTGGCGCGTGGCGTGGCCGGGGTCAAGGCCTCGGGCGGTCATATTTCTGCCGTGCAGATCTTGTGCGCGATGCGTCACTTGGGCAAGTCGCGCGAGATTGCGCAGCTGGTGGTCCAGCGC
The DNA here is from genome assembly GCA_030453435.1 of Kocuria sp. Classification (GTDB taxonomy): domain Bacteria; phylum Actinomycetota; class Actinomycetes; order Actinomycetales; family Micrococcaceae; genus Kocuria; species Kocuria atrinae. Next base: position 1,427 of record JAKDKI010000430.1, on the reverse strand, counting down.
GCGCGAGCGGCGGCCGGTACGACGTCGCACCGGGACGTTCCTGGCGAGCCCGCACCGGGTTCGGTGGTCGCGTTCGACCTGGCCGGCCCCGAGAAGGGTTTCCCCGCATCGGATCACCGGGAGGCATTAGACCTGCTGGCAGAGAACCTCGTGCCCGTCACGCTGCACGCCGGTGAGGCGGACGGCCCGGACTCCATCCGGGATGCACTGGTATCCGGCCGCGCGTTGCGGATCGGGCACGGCGTACGCCTGCTCGAGGACGACCCGGACGCGACCGGGCAGCTGGCCCGGTGGGTTCGTGACCGCCGCATCGCCCTAGAGGTCTGCCCGTGTTCCAACCTGCAGACCGGTGCGATCACTCATTGGGGAGAGTCCATCAAGGACCACCCGATCACCCAGCTACACCGATCCGGGTTCACCGTCACGCTATCCCCGGATAATCGGCTGATGAGTGCGACCTCCGTGTCACACGAAATGTCCCTGCTGCTTTCGGAAGCCGGCTGGACCAATCAGGATCTGGCGGACATTCAGCTCAACGCGGCCCGGGCGGCGTTCGTGCCCCGCGCCTATCAGGACTGGTTGGTCGAACGGATCGAGGAGGCCTCCGCGTGAGCTCGCGAGACGTCTCACAAGCGGTCCCGGAGGGTACGGGGGAGCGGTTCGAGGAACTCGTGGGCGTGATGAACCGCTTGCGTTCACCGGGCGGTTGCGAGTGGGACGGCGCACAGACCCACGCGTCGCTGTTGCGCTACCTCGTGGAAGAAGCGTACGAGGTGGTCGAGGCGGTCGAGTCACCGGTCAACGGCGGCGACAACGCTGCCGTCGCTCGGGCGGAACTCGTCGAGGAACTGGGCGACATCCTGCTGCAGGTCGTCTTCCACGCGCGCATCGGGCAGGAACATGCAGACGACGAGGCCTTCGACGTCACGGACATCATCGCGTCCGTGACCGACAAGCTCGTGCGCAGACACCCGTTGGTGTTCGGCGAACAGAACGGGGACGATTCGGCAGTTTCTCCGGCAGAGGCTCAGCCCGCCGCAAGCAACGAAGAACTCTCCGCCCGGTGGGACGCCGTCAAGCGCTCTGAAAAGCCGCACCGCACCAACGTGTTCGACGGGATACCGCCCGCCCTTCCAGCCCTCGCGCTCGCGGAGAAGGCACTGTCCAAGGCACGCAGACACGGCGTGGAAAATAAGCCATCGCCCTCGGAACCGAAGGACACTGCGACCCTGGAACGAGCCGAAGCCGAATTCGGTGACCGGTTGCTGGAACAGGTGCGAGCGGCGTCGGCGGAGGGACTGGACGCGGAACGTGCTTTGCGCGGCGCCGTGCGACGTTACATCCACACGAATAATCGGCCCATTTAGCCCGTAACCGACCGAGATCGGTAGGCTGAAGACAGGGCACCGCCCGATAGGTCAACGACC
>JAKDKI010000429.1 GCA_030453435.1 Kocuria sp. | reverse complement strand
GACCGTGGTGGCACTGTCCGGTGACTACGACTTCCAGTTCATGATCGAGGAATTGGCCGTGGGCGCGCAGTTCAACCTGCCCTACATCCACGTGGTCGTGAACAACTCCTACCTGGGCCTGATCCGTCAGTCCCAGCGCGGATTCAAGATGGAACAGAACGTGTCGTTGGCCTTCGACAACATCAACTCCCCGGAGACCCAGGGATACGGTGTGGACCACATCAAGGTGGTCGAGGGCCTGGGCTGCAAGGCTGTTCGCGTGACCGATCCGGACAAGCTGCAGGATGCGTTCTCCGAGGCCAACTCGTTGGCTCAGGAGCACCAGGTTCCCGTGGTGGTGGAGGTCATCCTGGAGAAGGTCACCAACATCTCCATGGGCACCGAGTTGGACAACGTGGTGGAGTTCGAGGAGCTGGCGGCCCGCGGCGTGGACGCACCCACCGCCATCGCCCTGCTCGACTAATCACGGACTGTTCTACTTCAGTCCGATACACCGCGGGCCGCTCACGGATTCCGTGTGCGGCCCGCGGTTCATCTCTAGATTTTCGGGAGGTTCTCGTGCGCATTGTGGTGGCACCAGACAAGTTCAAAGGCTCGGTGAGTGCCGAGGAGGCGGCCGAGCACATCGCCGCCGGGATCCGCGAGGCCCAGCCCGACGCCCAGGTCACGATCCTGCCCGTGGCCGACGGCGGTGAGGGCACGTTGGATGCAGCGGTCACCGCCGGTTACACGCGCCACGACCTCACGGTCACCGGCCCCATCGGCGAACCAGTGGCCGCAGCCTGGGCTCGCCTCAACGACACCGCTGTGGTCGAGATGTCCCTGCCCTCCGGGTTGGCAGCACTCCCCCACGACGAGAACGGCGAACCAATCCTTGCCGCTCGCGAAGCCACCAGCCGCGGCACCGGCGAGTTGATTGCCGCCGCTCTGGACGCCGGCTGCACCCAGATCATTCTGGGCGTGGGCGGTAGCGCCAACACGGACGGCGGGGCAGGCATGCTGGCCGGTCTGGGCGCCCGTCTCTTGGACGACCGGGGCAACGAGATTCCCGACGGCGGCGCCGCCCTCGCGCAGTTGGCCTCCGTGGACGTCTCCGGCCTGCACCCCGGCATTTCCTCCGCGCAGTTCGTCCTGGCCGCGGACGTGGACAATCCGCTCACCGGCGAGCGCGGTGCCGCGGCGGTCTTCGGTCCCCAGAAGGGCGCTTCCGAGCAGGACGTGTCCGAGCTCGACGCCGCCCTGGGAACCTTCCGCGACGTCCTCGCCGAGGCCTTGGGTGCCTCGGCACGCTCAGCAGCCGAGGCTCCGGGGGCGGGTGCCGCCGGTGGCGTCGGCTATGCCGCGCTGGCCGTCTTGAATGCGACGCGGAGGCCTGGGATCGACGTCGTCCTCGACCTGGTCAACCTGGACGACGCCGTGACCGGCGCGGACCTGCTGATCACCGGCGAAGGCAGCCTGGACGAACAATCCCTGGGCGGCAAGACCCCGGTGGGCGTGCTCAAGGTCGGCCAGGCCCACGGCGTACCCGTGATTGCCGTGTGCGGCCGCACCACCCTGGACCGCGAGACGCTGGAAGCCACCGGTTTCCGCGCCACTCACGCGCTCTCCGACCTCGCCCCGGACGCCCAGACATCCATGCGTGAAGCACCCCGGTTACTCCGTGAGGTGGGACACACGGTAGCTTCAGAACTAGCCCAGACCTCGAATGGCTGAGCGGCCCGCGCCGCCACCGTTCCAACGCACCTCCGAAAGGAACTCCCCGTCATGAACGCAACCCCTCAACAGGGCAATAAAGACTCCGGTAAGAACTCCGGCAACGCCAAGAACAACCAGCCCGCTGAGGACAAGAACCAGCGCACCACGGACCCGCAGGTCAACGAGGAGCGCGCAACGGACAGTGTGAAGGCCAAGGTGGCCGAGGCGGCGTCGAACCCCGAGGTCAACGAATCCCCGCAGGACGTGGCCCAGGAGAACTCGCAGCTGGCCGTGACCGAGGACCGCCGCGAAGAGGTCGAGTCCGCTCGCGCCGAGCAGATCAAGCTCGCCAACGAGGTCAACAGCGCCGAGCGCGTGCGCGAACTGATCCGCGCGTACAAGTCGGAGAACAAGCTCAAGGAATCTGACGAGCCCACCGAGGCCCGCATCACCGGTCAGCACGCCGGGAAGTTCGACCTGGTGGTGCGCGGCAAGCAGGTTTCGTGCGGCGATCATTTCTCCCCGCGTGAGATCGGCGTCAAGGACGGCAAGATCGTGGCGATCGAACC
>JAKDKI010000091.1 GCA_030453435.1 Kocuria sp. | reverse complement strand
GTGTCGGATCGGATTTCCCGGTCAGCGTGCAGTCGATGACCACCACGCCCACCACGGACATCAACGCCACGTTGCAGCAGATCGCGGAGCTCAATGCCGCCGGTTGCGACATCGTGCGAGTGGCCTGCCCGTCCCAGGACGATGCTGATGCGCTCCCCATCATCGCCAAGAAATCACCCATTCCGGTGATCGCGGATATTCACTTCCAGCCCAAGTACGTGTACGCAGCCATCGACGCCGGCTGCGCGGCGGTCCGTGTGAATCCGGGCAACATTCGGAAGTTCGACGATCAGATCGAGGGCATTTCCCGCGCGGCAGAAGCCGCCGGTGTCTCCATCCGGATCGGCGTGAATGCGGGCTCCCTGGACAAGCGACTGCTTGAGAAGTACGGCAAGGCCACCCCCGAGGCGCTCATGGAATCCGCTGTGTGGGAGGCTTCCCTGTTCGAGGAACACGACTTCCACGACTTCAAGATTTCCGTCAAGCACAACGACCCCGTCACCATGGTGCGCGCCTACCAGTTGCTCGCCGAGCGCGGCGACTGGCCGTTGCACCTGGGCGTGACCGAAGCCGGGCCTGCACTACAGGGCACCGTGAAGTCCGCGACCGCCTTCGGCATCTTGCTGGGACAGGGCATCGGTGACACCATTCGCGTCTCGCTGTCAGCGCCCCCGGTCGAAGAGGTCAAGGTGGGCAATCAGATCCTGCAGTCGCTGGGTCTGCGCCCGCGCAAGTTGGAAATCGTGTCCTGCCCGTCCTGTGGACGCGCCCAGGTGGATGTGTACAAGCTCGCCGACGACGTGACCAAGGGCCTCGAGCACTTGACCGTTCCGTTGCGCGTGGCCGTCATGGGCTGTGTGGTCAACGGACCCGGCGAAGCGCGCGAGGCTGACTTGGGCGTGGCATCGGGTAACGGCAAGGGTCAGATCTTCGTCAAGGGAGAGGTCATCAAGACCGTCCCCGAGGATCAGATCGTAGAGACCCTGCTCCAGCAGGCGAATCTCATGGCCGAGGACATGGAACTCGACGAGAACGGCCAGCCCGTTGAGGGCGCCCCGGTCGTGACGGCCGGATGATCCGATACCGGGTGACGCATCTGCTGGTTCCCGGGGCGGTTCCCCAGGAGCAGCTGAATCAGCTTTTGGCGCGTCACGCGGTGTCTTCGGTTTTTGTGGGCTCGCACGTGGATTCGGTGCTAGCTGCTCGACGCCGCCGCCCTCCGCCCGTTGTGGGCATCATGAACCCTGCCCAGGAGCTCGTGGGGGCGTGCTGGGTGGGAACCAACGTGGTCCCTATCGCGTTGGATGAGACGGGGCAGGACCTGGTGGCGGACTACCTGGCAAGGGGAGGCCCGCGATACGCGTCATTATTCGGTCCGGCCGAACCCGTGCTGGGACTGTGGGACCGGCTCAAGGGTTCTTGGCCATTGCCCTTCGACGTGCGTCCGGAGCAGCCTCTACTGGCTATGGACGAGAATCCCGCACCTGAACAATTCACAGCGGTGTCACAACGCGTTCGATGGGCCGAGGTCTCGGAATTCTCCCGAGTGCTTCCGGCTGCCGCGGCCATGTTTGAGGAAGAAGTGGGTTATTCACCCTTCGTGGACGGTGCGCAGAGCTACAGTAAACGTGTCGAGCAGCTGGTTCGGGACAAAAGAACGGCTGTGCTAACGGACGACACGGATGGCCGAGTCCTCTTTAAGGCGGACATCGGTTCCATCAGCTCAGGGGTCTGTCAGATCCAGGGTGTCTGGGTGAACCCTGCCTTCAGAGGCCAAGGGTTGGCGGCCCCCTGTATGGCGGCTGTGGTGGCTATGGCTAGGAAGTATGTTCCCGTAGTCAGTCTGTACGTGAACTCCTACAACGCTCCGGCCCTGGCCACGTATCGACGTGTCGGCTTCGAACAGACGGGGACCTTCGCCACGGTCTTGTTGTAGTCATGGTGCTCCACGTGGCTTTTGAGGTTCCGTCGAGGCGACGACTCCTCAGTGCCATTAATGCCAATGCCTGGGGAGGGGATTGACTGCCATGAAGTACACCGAAGGTGCGGCAACGCGCATAGTGGCCAAGGGCGGTCTCGTGTGCGCGGGGCTGGGGCTGTTCGCTTTGATGGGTGCATCCCGCAAGAGAGCCAACAGGCCGCCGAATCGGATGTGGTGGTCCAGCCCCAGGATGTGCGCGAGTCGTTGGACGGGGTACTGGTGTCAGAGGACAACCCGCTTTCCTTGTACGCTTCAGAGTCGCAGCCGTCTCCTAGCGGTCAGCCTTCAACCGATGGGCCCGGGGCATCCGCGGGAGGGGCGGCGGGCACCATGCGCGACCGAGCGTTGAGCGAATTGGGGCTCGGCACGAACGTCGATCCCAAGATTTGCGAACCCGTGCGCGATGCGGCCGTGTCCTATCTGGCGGTGCCCGCGACGTCGGCGGATTCCTACAAGGCTTTGAGCCGAGACAACCTCACCGCGATGACCGTGGAGTTGGCCGAATCCCCTGAGCACGCGCGTGGCCAGGTGGCCGAAAATATCGAGCTTCACGGGCGGTGTCAGGACATGACCATGTCGGTATCCGGTGTGAGTGTTCGTACCCAAGTTGCACCGCTCAACGCGGACGTGGACGCGATGTAGAGCTCGGCCTCCCTGGTGAGCGGCTCGGTTCTCGGGGCACCGCTCAAAACGGTTCTGGTGCAGGCCAGCGTGGGTAACGCAGTGGTGACCGTGTCCCACTTCGATTCTGACTTCCTGATCACGGGTAACGCGGACACATCGCGCATGCTTGCGGATGAGCTCGAACGCGAGGCCACGAGTGTGGCCAATCAGGAACTTCATAATCTCAGGGACCGCGCGTCCTAACGTGTGAGTCGGGTTACATTTGGTGCGTGGCAATGTCAGCCGCTGAAGACAACAGGTACATCCAGCGAAAATTAGGTGATTTTTGATGGGCTCCACCATTACCCCCATGTCCTTCTCCCGCGCGACCTCCACAAGGAGCCGAGTTGCTCGTTCTGTAACCGCCGTGGCCGTTGCCGCTTTGGCGCTCACGGCGTGCTCTTCAGGAGGTGGAGACGAACCGGGCCCCGAGGCCAGCTACTCCCAGGACCAAGTCGTCAGCGCTCTCAACAGCGTGGAAGTGGAGGGGGAGACCCTGTCCGCCGAGACCATGGACAAGAACGACGCCGGCTCGCAGGTGGAAGAGCTGGAGCAGGTCCTTGACGAGGCGAGCATCGAACCCGCCCAGTGCAAGGATTTGGTCAAGGATGCGCTGGACACGTCCTCCGGCCACGTGGAGAACCTCGTGGTGGCCACCCCTTCCGGTGGGGAGTACGCGGTGACGGCCATGCCCATGGGGTCAGGCGATCAAGCCACTGAGCACGCTCAGACCGCAAATCAGCAGAACGAGGACTGCCGCGATTTCACCATGGAACTCATGGGAAGCAAGATCGAGGCCAGCATCGAACCTCGAGACCTGGACATCGACAATGGTTCGGAAGGCGCCTTCATGGACATGACGATGGACATGGGAGGGCAATCCAACAAGATGACCCAGGCTTCGGCCGTGGTGGGAAACACCTTTGTGGTCGTGAGCGAGCAGAACTCCGCGGGCGGTTCTGAGAGCTCGTCCGCTGACACGCCGGACATCGAGGCGATCCTGCAAGAATCCGTCAACAAGATTTCTGAACAGTAAGCATCCATTTTGGTCTGAAAGGCTGGTATCTGGGGGATAGAATCCCACCAGATACCAGCCATTTTTATAGGCCCGTTTACGGGCGGTTAGGACTCTACGTGCCGCTTCGCCTGAGTTCCCTGTTCCTCCGCACTCTGCGTGAGGACCCCGTTGATGCAGACGTGGCCAGCCACCGTCTGCTCGTGCGCGCCGGTTACATCCGCCGCGCCGCCCCGGGTATTTACACGTGGTTGCCGCTCGGGCTGAATGTGCTGCGCAAGGTCGAGTCCGTGGTCCGTGAGGAGATGGACGCGATCGGGGCGCAGGAAGTTCATTTCCCGGCGCTGTTGCCGCGCGAGCCCTACGAGACCACCAATCGTTGGACCGAGTACGGCGAGAATCTGTTCCGGCTGAAGGACCGCAAGGGTGCGGACTACTTGCTGGCCCCCACGCACGAGGAAATGTTCACGTTGGTCGTGAAGGACATGTACTCGTCCTACAAGGATCTGCCCGCCATGCTCTATCAGATCCAGACCAAGTACCGCGACGAGGCCCGTCCTCGCGCGGGTCTGCTGCGTGGCCGCGAGTTCATTATGAAGGACTCGTACTCCTTTGACGTCGACGACGCTGGCTTGGACGAGTCCTACGCGAAACACCGCGCGGCGTATGTCCGGATCTTCGAGCGTCTCGGCCTGCCCGTGGTGGCGGTCTCCGCGCAGTCGGGCGCCATGGGCGGTTCGCAGTCGGAAGAGTTCATGCACCCCACGCCCATTGGCGAGGATACTTTCGTCCGTTCGCCCGGCGGTTATGCCGCCAACGTCGAGGCGGTCACCACGGTGCCGCCTAAGGCCATTGCTTACGACGACGCTCCTGCGGCTCAGGTCAACAGGACCCCCAACAGCCCCACCATCGAAACCTTGGTGGAGCGTTCCAACGAACTCCACCCGCGCGAGTCGGGGGAGTGGACCGCCGCGGACACGCTCAAGAACGTGGTGCTGTCCGTGACTCTGCCGGACGGCAAGAAGCAGCTGGTGGCCGTGGGGATCCCCGGCGATCGGGACATCGACATCAAGCGCGTTGAGGCCGGCATCGGTCAGGCATTGGGTGTGGGTGGCGAACTTGATGTGGAACCCGCCAGCGATGAGCAGCTGCGGGCCCGGCCCGAGATTGTCAAGGGTTACCTGGGCCCGGGCATGACTCGTGAGGATGCACTGTTGGGGGCAAAATCCCAGTCCGAAATCCCGTACTTCGTTGATCCCCGCGTTGTTCCCGGTACCCGCTGGATCACGGGTGCCAACGTGAGCGAGATGCACGTGTACGGCCTGGTGGCTGAACGGGACTTCACTTGGGACGGCACGCTGGAGGCATGCAGCGTGCGTGCCGGTGACGAGGCGCCAGACGGTTCCGGGAACCTGGAGATCGCCCGCGGCGTCGAAATGGGGCACGTGTTCCAGCTCGGCCGCAAATACGCCGAGGCCCTCGGCCTCAAGGTGCTGGACCAGAACGGCAAGCTCGTGACCGTGACCATGGGTTCCTACGGGATCGGTGTCACTCGTGCGCTGGCAGCCGTTGCTGAGCACTACCACGACGACAAGGGCCTGTTGTGGCCCCGCAACCTGGCTCCGGCCGACGTTCACGTGGTGGCCACCGGCAAGGGCACCGAAGTGCTCGAGGCGGCCGAGGCGATCGTGAAGGATATCGAGGACGCAGGCCTGAGCGTGATTTTCGATGACCGCCCCAAGACATCTCCGGGTGTGAAGTTCGGCGACGCTGAACTGCTGGGTGTTCCCACGACACTGGTGGTCGGGCGTGGACTCAAGGACGGGGTGCTTGAGGTGCGCGATCGTCGCAGCGGGGACAGCCGTGATATAGCGCGGGATCAAGTGGTCGAGGAGCTTCAGTCAGAAATGTCGAAGGCCGTTCAGCCGGAATCGGCCGAGGGTCGGTAACCGCTCACGCGGTGACCACCAGTATCCGCTGTGGATGCATGGTTCTTGGAAGGCTCGGGGTTGGAATCCGCAACCCCGGGCCTTCTGCTGCTCTTGGTACTGACCGGCCTGGCCGCCGGATTCATCGATGCGGTCGTGGGCGGCGGGGGACTGCTACAGCTGCCCGTTGCCATGATGATTCCGGGAATCACCCCCGTCCAGGCGCTCGCGACCAACAAGATGGGGTCGATCTTCGGCACGGCAACCTCTGCGGTCACGTATTACCGCCGGGTGCATCCGGACCTTCGCACCGCCCTTCCCATGGCGGTGGTGGCCCTCGTTGCTTCAGGTGGGGGAGCGGCGGTCGCATCCTTGCTGCCCGCCGAGGTCTTTCGGCCGATCATCGTGGCAGCGCTGATCGGTGTGTTGATTTTCACCATTGCCCACCCCACCATGGGGCAGCTCACGGCCCTGCGGCACAGCGGCGCGCGGCACTACGGATTGGCCATTCTGCTGGGCGGCGGCATCGGCTTCTACGACGGCGTCATGGGTCCCGGAACCGGATCCTTCCTGGTGATCGGGCTGGTCTCGGTGCTCGGCTATAGCTTCCTGGCCGCGAGCGCCAAGGCCAAGATCATCAATCTGGCCACCAACATCGGCGCACTCATCGTGTTCACGGCCAACGGGTCGATCCTGTGGGGACTCGGCTTGGTGCTGGGCATCAGCAACATGCTGGGTGGCTACATCGGTGCCCGAACGGCCGTGGCGAAAGGGAGTTCTTTTATCCGGATCATCTTCTTCGTGGTGGTGAGCGTGCTCATCGTGAAGCTTGGATGGGACATCCTCAGCGGTCGCTGACCTGGTGTTCACCCGCCAACGCGGGCACGGGATCGGAAGGCTGCAGCAGCGCCTGAGCACGCGCCGAGGATTCCAGGACATCCATGAGCCAGACACGTTCAACGGGGGTGACCGTGCTGATGGCGCCTTGAGCGTAGGCAGACACGTCTTGGGCCACCTCACCCGACGCGGCCTCGGGGTCATCCGCGATGTCACGCGGTAACTCGTAACCGCCGCGTGCGGGGCGAGGCTCACATTCGTACAACGACTCGACCGCGGGGTGGTCCTGAATCCGCTGCAGACTCTCCTGCCATCCGGTGAGCGCCCGAGCGGTTTCTGAGAAATCGGTGCCGCGCGCATCGGCCGATTGAGCGGTGAACAGGGCTCGGTCAATCTGCGTGGCCACGGCGGTCAGCTCGGGTGTGCACCGCTCGGTCACTTCTGCTTCGGCTTCCTGGCTTCCGGCATCCGCGGGTGCTCTTTCGTCGGATACATCGTTTTGCATCAATGACTGTGCGGTTCCGTCCTGCCGGGTGACTTCCGCGGACCACGAGGCCGCGATGCCGGCCATCGTGGCTGCCAGGTCTGGGTCTTCTTGATCCGTGGCCAGTTCAGTCATGCGGGTAAGGGCCGTGGTCAGGTCCGTGTCCGCGGTAGCAGCGTCCTGCGGTGTGCGGTCCGGTGTACCCGTTGTGGCATCCGGTCCAGAATTTGTGCCACGCGTGTCTTCCAGCCGGTCGCGCTGCGCCGGGGTGGCCGCGGGCCCGAGCGCGGAGAGTTGGCGATCCGTGGTGTCTTGCGGAACGACGTCGCGGGGCGATTCATCCACGGAGGTGACGATGTCGCGGGCGGTGAGCCGGGCGGCGTCGTGCTCGGACAACGGGCGCCACGTGGCCCAGGCACCGGCCGCGAGGACGGCGACCAGCGCAATGGCCAGGAACGCAATCACCCACGGCCAGGCGCGAATGCTGCGGTCAGCGGCCACGATTCCTCCCTAGCTCCGGTTTTGTTCCATGATAGAGAGAACGACCGACACGAAGGAGAACGCATGAGCTCGGCAGACACTACCGCCATTCGCAACGCCGTGGAGCCAGTGGTCACCACCGCGGGACTGTATCTGGAAGACCTCGATCTCGAGACCAAGGGCTCCCAGCGGACCCTGCGGATCGTGCTGGACCTGCCGGACGGCACGGACGCCCTGAACCTGGATCGCCTGGCCGAGGTCTCCCGTGACATTTCCGCCGCGCTGGACGAACACGACCCCGTTCCGGGACCGCCCTACGAACTGGAAGTCTCCACGCCCGGTGCCACCCGCGAGCTGGAAACCCCACGACACTGGAAGCGCAATGTCGGCCACCTGGTGCGTGTGCGCCCCGCGGACGGCGAACGTTTCACGGCCCGCCTGCTGGAAGCCCACGACGATCACGCGGTGCTCCAGCGTTGGCACCCGCCCAAGAAGGGCATGCCCATCAAGTATTTGGATCCGGAGCGGCTGGCCTACCAGAACGTG
>JAKDKI010000090.1 GCA_030453435.1 Kocuria sp. | reverse complement strand
TGCGTCGGGCCTCGATTTTCTTCGCGGGGGAGCTCGACCCCCGCAACCGCTGATCTGCGCGTTCATCGACGAGATGCGCGCCGAAGGCTATGCAGTCGAGCCGATCCTTGCCGTCCTGCGCCAGCAGGGCCTTGTGATCGCTGCACGGACCTACCGGGCCTGGAAGAGGCCGGCCCGGATCGCGGCCCGCACCGTCACAGATGCTCTGGTCGAGGACAAGATCAGGGACCTCGCCTGGACCGTCAACCCCGTCACCGGGCTGGTCCAGATGACACCAGAAGGCCTCTACGGACGGCGTAAGTGGGTTGCTCTGCTCCGCCGCCAGGCCGGTCTCGCGGGCACCTCCCGCGCGGCGGTGGACCGCGCGATGCGCACCCTCGGCCTCGAGGGCATCCCCCGGGTCAAGAACGTCCGCACCACCATCCCGAATCCGGACGGGAAACGCGCCGATGCCCTGCTCAATCGCGACTTCACCGCCCCGGCTGCGAACCTGGTCTGGGTCACAGATTTCACCTACGTCCGCACCTGGGCGGGGTTCGTCTACGTCGCGTTCGTCCTGGACGTCTTCGCCCAGCGGATCGTGGGCTGGCACGCCTCTACGTCGAAGAAGGTCGACCTGGTCATGACGCCGCTGCGGATCGCGCTCTGGCAGCGCGAGAGGGAAGGAAACCTAGTCTCACCAGGGGATTTGATCCATCACAGCGACGCCGGGTCGCAATACACCGCCATTCGGCTGACCGAGCACCTCTCCCTCGAAGGGATCGCTGCGTCGATCGGGACTGTCGGCGACGCCTTCGATAACGCGCTCATGGAGACGGTGAACGGCCTGTTCAAGACCGAATGCATCCGCACGACCGTCTTCAATCCTGGAGCGTTCCGGACCCTCTCGGACGTCGAGTTCGCGACCGCCGGCTGGGTCGACTGATACAACAATCGCCGCCTCCACGGCTCCCTGGGGATGCTGACCCCGGTAGAGTCCGAGGCGCTCCACTACGAGGCCCTCACCCGAGAGCCCGAACCCGCAAAGTAGCGGCAGAGAACCTGGGCCGATTCACTCGAAGAACGGGAGAACGAGGGTGCGCATGTTGCGCTCGTAGAGGTTCCTGGTCGTTACCGAGAGACGGTCCTCGATCACCATGTCTTCGATCCAGTACTCCACGAGGGCACCGAAACTCGTTTCCGCGCACATTCCGGTGAAGGTCGGCTGGAACAGGGGCCGTTCGGACAGTTTGTGCTTGAGCAGCCGCTCGGCCGCAGCGCGGGTGTCGGCCGTGCACTGGACGATCCTGGCCTTCCCGTCCCAGTCCCGATACCGCGTCCGGGCGCAGAACCGACTGCTCGAGATTCGATCGCAGGTGATGCGACCGTGGGTCCCGAACGGGGTCCGCGGTCTAGCCATTGGGGCACCTCGCTTCCACGCGGTTCTGTCTCCGCAGACGCGCCGAGACATCATGTGCTCTGCTCTGTTTCTGCATCAGACCAGCTTGGCAATCATGCCCCGCTTCCCTGGTAGGCCGCCCCTGTAACGGGGCCACAGATGATGTACTGCTCGCAGCTACTGGAGAACTGAGCGGCGCGCGGGCGGCTTGGCGACGGCGGAATATGCACCGAAGGGTTATCGGACAAGGTTATTCAAACTGCCAAGCCTTTTCGGGGGCCTCAAGTCTGTTGCAACGGCGATGATGCGGTACCCGCAGGATTGTCAGGAGACGTGCGTCTACATGGAACCCCGTGTGGTAAATCCCTCTCATGCGCGTAGGAGCGCCTCTTCGAGATCTTCAGGAGCAAGCTGGCGTCGTCATTCTGGCGAGAAGCCAAGATCGTGCGTGAGGAACTGCTTCACATCGGGCGGCCCGACCCACCCACCGGCTGTCATCACTGGCTTCCATAGCGCGAAAATCTCGCGGACAATCTCGTCGACTGTCTCACTTGAGAGCTTGTGGTGAGGCATGGGGAACTTCTCAACCGCACGGTCGAGAAACTCCAAAGATTCTCGCACGAGGCCCCTATCGACGGACGCGACTCGGTAGGGGCTCCGCAAAGGGTCCAGTTCCTGACGTTCCCGCGCCAGAACAGCCCGAAAGCCGCCCGGTGTCAACACTCGCTTCGGCACCGAGAGAGCCGAAGCGAGTGAGTTCTGCACGCACCACAAAGGATGGGCGTTAGGAGACCATCCAACAGTTCGTCGCGGATCCGCAGTGGCCATGCTGAGCGTGTCGATCCGCGCTCGCTCATCAGGCGTCAGAGCGCCCTCGGCACCGAGAGCCGACCATCCCGCCTCGAGCACTTCCGCGACCAGATTCGAGACCAGGCGCTCCTGTTCGTCCGTGCACCGCTGTGTCACCAAGTAGGGGCCGAGCGCACGAAAGAGCACCTCACATACGGCTTCAATAACTGAGCGCGAACCTAAGTCTGCCCACGATCTGGAGTCCACTGCCACATAGTCAGGAACAAGCCCCTCCCCGGCCACCATCCGTTGGGTCTGGTTAACCGCGCTAGCCAACGTTGCTCGTGGGGCAACCTGAGCGGCGGACCCGGGCCTGGTAGGTATTGCGAGGAGCACAGGCTGGCCCTCACCCCGCTTACGTTCTCGCACCCACGGCAATAGGCCCGCAGTCGACTTCCACACGGCATGGTCGAAGAGCCATGGATACTCCAAAGCGGCGACCGCGACTTTCGCGGCGTCAAGAACGGCGCCTCCACCGGCAGCGACGCATGCGGTGGCCTCGGCGGCATGCAGAGCATCTGCAATGTCGCGAGCCCAAGTGAGAGTCCCGCGGCTGTCATCGGGAAGCACTAAGGTATTTGCTACCTTGAGCCCCCGATTCGCCTCAGCGACGACACCGAGGCCGCCGAGAAGTGGCAGTACGCCAGCATCAGTGACGACTACCACCCGCTCTCGGGGGTGCAGAGCTTCGAGACGTCGGTAGAGACTCGCCACGGCGTCTTCACCGGTCGCTACGAGCGCCCCACTGGGGAAGTCGGACGGTTGTGTTTCTGGTGGCGCGGCGGGGGTGTCAGGAATCCTCTTCTCCTTGCCGTCCGGGGTCGCTTCGGAATTGTCTGGTTGCTTCGGACGCGAGGACCAGGGCCAGTAGTGCGGAAACTATGCTGGAAATCCCGATGCCTTCGGTGACGAAAGCGTGGAGACATGCTCCAAGCGCGATCGCAGCAACTACGCAAAGGAGCACCACACGACCTTTGCTAGGGCGCATTCTCACCTCTCTTCGTCTTGAGGATGTATTCGGCGATGGAACAGTCAGGATCAGGTCTGTCCACCGCAATGCACACACGCGCTTGACGCGGACGTACAGCACGAGTCGAGGGTCGCCCATCCGCACTGGGCACCGATGCACAGAAGTACTGCGGCGACGCTGCCGATAACCGTAGGGATGCAGGCTGCGCAGAGTCCTGCGTCCCTGGCGCAGTTGAGCGTCAGCTCCCAATTGCATACGTCCTGCAAACGCTTTCTGCTATAGTCGCCTGGTCCGCCTGCGCACCCGCCGCACGGATCGTCCGCCAGCGTCGAGATATCCGCTACATCGATCTCGCTCGGAACGGACCCATTGATGCTTTGGATCACCATGCTGAGTTTGTCAGGGGTGACGGCGAGCCGCCGAACCACAGAGGATACGCCGTCTATCGGACTGTCCATAGTCCTTGAGACGATCATGGTCTTACTCTCGTGGTTGTAGATCGCGACTGCGGACTCTACTACTCCATTGGAATACGTGGCCCGAGTTGCTTGCACCTCAGAGACGTCCTCGTCAGGCGCACTTTCGCCTGTGGTCGCTGAAGCCTCCATGAACGCTTCTGAAGGTATCGCTGTGAGCGATGATGCGGTTCGCGCCCGCCCTCCTAGAGAGCTACCAGATACAACGTTGGCGGCATCTGGAGCGGACAGGTGTGCTCTGAGCTCGCTCATCATCTCGCTGCCATGCAAGACCTCAACATTGTCGACCGTGAGGTCCCCTGCCGCGTTGCCCGTCCCCGCAAAGGCAGGGTTCGACCGCCCCATTAGGATCGCCATGCCAGCAACGACCGCGCTTCCCCAGAGCATTGCTCTGCGGTTGAGAGAGACCTGCATTACCCCGCCGCGCGTGGGAGTCTCGGTGAGTTGATCGCTCCCCAGGGTGCTGAGGACCTTTAGAGACTTCTTTGGGCCCAGTGCGGACGCAAGGGGCGGGCCGATCTGCCAACCAAGGTATGCGCGTTCCTGCTCGCCCGATACACGCACGAGCGTCGGGGCCCACCTGGCGTCTTCGCCGAGGAGTTCTTCTCGCCATCCACGCATCTGGGGAGAGGCGAGTGGGATCAGTGTCAGCTGATCTCCTACTTCGTCTTCAATGCGTGTCGCGATAGTCGAACATTTCAGACAGCCCGCATCGTATCCGAGGTACAGTCCGCTGGGCCTGCCATCCTTTGACATCTTTCAGATCTCCTTCGCGATTGCTAGAAGCGACAGTGTATTTATCGCGAGGCATTCATTTCCTCGATCCGCTACACGACTCTCGAAACTCCTACTCCTTGATGTGAGAGGCGTGGAAAATAGTCCTAGGGGACAAAGCGGGTGCACTGCGCGCTGACCATCCATCGAGCTGAGTGTCTGACTAGCCGTCCTGGCGAGAACGCGCCATTATCAGCGCCTACATGTCCTCAGCTGGGCTGTCAGGCTCTAGATGGTGTTTCTGTATTCAGGATGTCCGGGTACGGTATAGCGGACGGTCACGAGGTGCAACCGCGAGCGGCGCGAGGCTCAGGGCAAGCAGCAGCCGAGTGACTCGAGCATTGACCATCCGAAGGCGAAGCCCACGATCGGTTCTGCTGTCCCAGTCGCTTGTTTGGAGGGCAGGATCGAAGGGACCTTCTGCCGCGGGACCTGCGTCTTCGAGGCGTGTCGCGATCAGGTGCAGGAAGCTTCCCCCAAGGATGTCCCGGGTGGCATCGCGGATGATCTGGCCGATTTGAGGGGCGCGCTCCTGGTTGGGATGCACGCAGGTTCGCTCGTCATAGACCAGCGGCACCACACGAGGCCTCAGTGGAGCCCGCTTCCCTCTGCCTTGAGTCGAACGCTGGGAGTTGGTTCCGGGGGAAGGGTGGTGGACGGATGATCTTCGGCTCAGTCCGCGAGGGAAACGAGTGCGCGGCTCCGCCCCTCGCCGGGCGCGCCGGGCGGTCTGCGGATACGAGCTGAAGATCGATGGACGTCAACGCTACCGGCCTAAGCACGATGCAACGGGTTGACATGCTAGGAGCCGGGATCGGTGTCAGTGCCAGGCGCAGATCTAAGCGTCAAACATCGATTTTCACGGAAGCCGGATAGTTTGCCGTCAGACTTGCGGACCCGAGCTGGAGCTCTGGGGCTGCGTCGCGACCGGGGTTGAGGAGGGGTTGCGGGGCGGCGAAGACTGGTGCCGCTACCCCACCGTCGCAGTTCGAACAATGTTCGATTACTCGCTTCGGTAGGCCGGCGTAATGCCTGAGGGGATGGGTGACACGGAAGAGGTCTCCTGACTGAGGGCCCTCGTCGCAGTACCGCGGCCAAGACGGAAGGAACTTGGCGTGCGTTCTCTTGCACCCGGCGGGGTTTCATACCTTAGGTGAACCAGAAATCGTTGACCAGGGTGAGGAGACCGTGATGTCGAACATGAGCTACTGCCGGCATGAGAACACGAGCAGTGACCTGCTCGACGTACTCGCCCAGTGGGATGACTGGGTCGAAGAACACGAAGCAAGTAGCGAGTCCGACCACGAGAGCAGGGCCCGCCGTCACATCATGGAGCAGGCCGTGTCGCTCACCCGCGCCCTGGAAGAGCGCGAACGGGACTGCCGCACCGTTAGGTGACAGTTTGACCTGACCTATGGTTTGGTTTCCACTCTTGGTCGCTTGCTTCCGGTAGGGGTGAGTGTCCGCGGGGTGCGGGCGAGGTCGTAGTCGTGGGGTGTCGCGTACTCGAGGGAGGAGTGCCGGCGGCGACGGTTGTAGAACACCTCGATGTACTCGAAGATCGCGTTCGCGAGCTCGACCCGGGTCTTCCACTTCTTCCGGTTGAGCAGTTCGATCTGCATGCTCGACCAGAACGATTCCATCATCGCATTGTCGAGGCCATCGCCGACGGTGCCGAACGAGGGCAACAGGCCCGCGGAGCGGATCTTCTGGGTGAAGACCCACGAGGTGAACTGCACTCCATGGTCTGCATGCACGACCCCTCCGGGGGCCGGTTGGCGTGCTCGGATGGCCATGTCCAGGGCGTTCACCACCAGGGTGGAGTCCTGCTTAGAGTCGATGGCCCAGCCGATGATCTTGCGACTGCAGGCATCCAGGACCGCGGCGCAGTAGACCTTGCCCTCTCGAGTGGGATGCTCGGTAATGTCAGTGACCCACAGTTCGTTCAGAGTTAGGCGATGGAACTTCCGGTTCACCAGGTCATCTGCCGTGGCGACTCCCTTGAGGCGCTTGATACGCACCGGCCCAGGGAGTCCTCCGATCCCCGCGCGGGTCATCAGCACTGAGACGAGGCGGCTCGAGCAGGGAATGTTCATGCCAATGGTGAGCTCGGCGTGGATCCGACGGTAGCCGTAGGTGCCGCGAGAGGCGATGTGGATCTCGCGGATCAAGCCGGTCAGCCAGCGGCGGCGGAGCTCGGTGGCACTGGTGGGACGCTTCCGGTAGCGGTAGTAGCCCTGCCGGGAGACGCCCAGCAGGCGGCAGCAGGTGTGGACCGGGGCTCCGGCGTCGACGAGTCGGTCGATCACCGGGTGCGCCCTTTTGGGTCCACTCCTTCCTCCTCATCGAGCCACGTCGCGGCACGGCGGAGGATCGCGATCTCCTGTTCAAGCTGCCGTATGCGGCCGCGTGCCGTGCGGAGCTCGGCGGACTCACGACTGCTGAGTCCAGGCCGGCGGCCGTGGTCGATGTCGTCCTGGCGAAGCCAGGTGTGGAGGGTGACCTGGTGGATACCGAGATCGTGCGCGGTCTGCTTGACCTGACGGCCTTCGCGGACCAGAGCGATCGCACGAGCGCGGAACTCCGGAGGGTACGGACTGGGCATGTGCTGAGCCTTCCATGAAGACCGTCGGCTAGCGACGTCAACTGGAAACCGAGCCATAGGTCAGGTCAGTTGGGGTGTTAGGCCGCGAGGCTCACGGCCGGGTTCATGATGGTCTCGTATTCGATGGGGTCAATCGACCCAGACGGGCCTGTCGACGGCGGCGGTGATACTTGCGTTCGATCCAGGTAACGATCGCGATCCGGAGCTCGTCGCGGGTCCGCCACCGCTTCCGGTCCAGGACGTTCTTTTGCAGCAGGGCGAAGAAGGACTCCATCGCGGCGTTGTCCCCAGCGGCACCGACTCTCCCCATCGATCCGATGAGGTGATGACGGTTCAACGTCTGCACGAATTTGCGTGACCGGAACTGGGATCCTCGGTCCGAATGCACGATGCAGCCAGCGACGTCACCGCGGCGGGAAGCGGCGTTGTCCAGGGCGTTCACCGCCAGTCGCGCCTTCATACGGTCGCTGATCGAGTAGCCGACGATCCGGGCTGAGAACACGTCCTTGATGGCGCAGAGGTAGAGCTTTCCCTCGTCGGTCCAGTGCTCTGTGATGTCGGTCAGCCACAGTTCGTTGACGTCATCGGCGGAGAAGTCCCGCTTCACGAGATCGTCGTGGACCGGTGGCCCGGGACGCTTTCCGTTCTTGCCGCGCTTCTTCCCGAACACGGACCACCACTGGTTGTCCCGGCAGATGCTCCATGCCGTCCGCTGGCACATCACTTCGCCGGCCTCGGCGGCTTCGCCGACCAGGAACCGGTACCCGTACTCGGGGTCGTCGACGTGGGCGTCCAGTAACGCGTTGGCGCGGTAGGCCTCAGTCAGCTCAGCCTGGGTGACCTGCTGGTGGCGCCAGCGGTAGTAGGGCTGGCGGGAGAGCTTCAGGACC
>JAKDKI010000428.1 GCA_030453435.1 Kocuria sp. | reverse complement strand
TGTTTCGGCTCCACACTTGCACCCTAGGGCAATCCTCTGATTGTTGACAATCATTCGATTGCGCCGGGACAATGTGACCCATGACATCTCTGAGCCCCCTCCTGAAGCAGGCAACTCCGGTTGTGGTCGATCACGCGTTGGGCAGTTGGATCTACGGCACGGCCGGTAGGGAGTACCTGGACTTCACCACGGGCATTGGCGTGACCAGCACCGGTCACTGTCACCCCAAGGTGGTTGAAGCAGCGCGGGAGCAAGTGGGCAAGGTAATCCACGCGCAGTACACCACCGTGATGCACAAGCCGTTGTTGGAGTTCACGGAGAAGCTCGGGGAGGTGCTGCCTACGGGGTTGGATTCGTTGTTCTTCGCCAACTCGGGTTCGGAGGCGGTGGAGGCGGCGGTCCGGTTGGCTCGCATGGCCACGGGTCGTCCCAACATTGTCGTTTTCCAGGGTGGGTTCCACGGTCGCACGGTCGCCGCGGCGTCCCTGACCACCGCCGGTACCAAATTCTCGGCCGGTTTCTCGCCGCTCATGTCGGGCGTGCACATGTCCGCGTTCCCCTACGCCTACCGCTACGGCTGGGATCAGGAGACCGCCGTGGACTTCGCGTTGCAGGAGCTCGACTACCTGCTGACCACGCGCACCGCACCCAATGACACCGCGGCGTTCCTGATCGAACCGGCCCTGGGGGACGGCGGCTACATCCCCACGCCCCCGCGCTTCCTCGAGGGACTGCGCGAACGAGCCGACCGCCACGGCATCCTCCTGATCTTCGACGAGGTGCAGGCCGGCGTGGGGCGCACCGGAAAGTACTGGGGACACCAACACTCCACCGCGCTGCCGGATATTCAGGTCATGGCCAAGGGCATTGCCTCGGGTTTCCCGATCTCCGCCATCGCAGCCTCGACCGAGCTCATGTCCAAGGGCTGGCCCGGTTCGCAGGGCGGCACCTACGGAGGCAATGCGGTCTCCGCAGCGGCGGGTGTGGCGACACTCCAGGTTGTGGAGGACGAGGGTCTGGTGGAGAACTCCAGGGTCCGCGGCGACCAGCTCCACGCCGGGCTTCTGGATATCCAGTCCCGCTATCCGGTGATCGGCAACGTGCGTGGACTGGGCTTGATGCAGGGCATCGAGTTCACCGCCCCGGACCGTTCACCGGACGCAGCCACCGCCTCCGCGGTTCAGCAGGCGACGACCGAACAGGATCTGCTCACACTCACGTGCGGCCCCGCGGGCAACGTGGTTCGGTTGATCCCCGCTCTCGTGGTTACCGAACGCGAGATCGAGCAGGGCCTCGAACGGTTCGACGCCGCGCTGGCCGCCGTCAATGTGTCGGCCGGCCCGGCTGCCGGGAATTGAGGGTGCCCATGACGCCCCCAACTCTTTCCCTGACACCGGTCATTGCTCGGTTGCGTGAATCGGGCGTCGAAGTGGACGGTTCCGAACGGCGCACCTCCGAGTACTCGTACGACGCCTCCAACTACCGTGTGCGCCCCTTGGCCGTTGCCTTTCCGCGCACCGTGGACGATGTGGTCGCTACCTTGCGCGCCTGCGCGGACACTCGCACCCCCGTCGTCAGCCGGGGTGGGGGAACATCCATGGCGGGTAATGCGGTGGGGCGCGGCGTCGTCGTCGATTTTTCCCGCCACATGGACCGGATCCTGGAGGTGGACCGGGAGGCCGGAACCGTCGCGGTGGAACCCGGTGTGGTGCTGGCGAATCTGACCCGCGAGGTCGAGGCCGCGACGGGCGGCAAGCTGACCTTCGCCCCGGATCCGTCCTCCAAGAATCGCGCTACCGTGGGCGGCGCGATCGGCAACGACGCGTGTGGCAACCACTCCGTGCGGTACGGACGGACCAGCGATCACACGATCGAGATCGACGTAGTGACTTCGGACGGGGCACGGCTGACGGCCACCGCGAGCGAGCTGCGCGCCACGGACCCGACCGACAGGGCATCGGTGATGCGTGCGGAGGAATTGAGCCGTGAACTGCGGGAGCTGGCCCGCGAACACCTGGCTGCATTCCGGCTGGAACTCGGCCAAATCCCGCGCCAAGTCTCGGGATACCACCTGCAGAATCTGCTGCCCGAAAAGGGTTTCAACGTGGCTCGGGCGCTTGTGGGATCCGAGGGGACCTGCGCCTTGATCGTGGGCGCTCGCATGCGATTGGTGCCCAAACCCGCGAGTGCGCTGCTGGTGTGCCTGGGCTACGACACGGTGGTTGATGCCGCTCGGGACGTGACCACGATCCTCGAGTTCTCGCCCGC
>JAKDKI010000089.1 GCA_030453435.1 Kocuria sp. | reverse complement strand
ACCACGTCGTCGCTGTTGGTACGCGGGGAGGATCAGTAATGAACATCGCATTCGACCAGCTCGAAAAAGGTCAGTCCATCGGTGAGCGCACCGTGCCGGTGTCCCGCGCGGACCTCGTGAAGTACGCCGGTGCCTCCGGGGACTTCAACCCGATCCACTGGAACCAGGATTTCGCCCAGAAGGTTGGGCTTCCCAACGTGATCGCTCACGGCATGTTCACCATGGGTGCGGCCGTGGGCCTGGTGACCGAGTGGGCCGGTGACGCGGGCGCCGTCGTCGACTATCAAACGCGTTTCACCAAGCCCGTGGTCGTGCCCAACCGGTTTGACGGTGAGGTGGAGCCGAGCACGGAACTGTCCGTGAGTGGTGCGATCGGCGTGGTGGACGAAGAGGCCCGCACTGTGCGCGTGGACCTCACCGTGACCGCGCCAGATCTGGCCGAGGAGGGCGCGGATCCTTCGGAGGTCAAAGCGCTCAAGGTCTTGGTCAAAGCCCAGGTTGTTGTGAAGTTCTAGCACTAGAGTTAACCATCATGAACGCACCCCGATTGGCCGATCTGACCACCACTGCGGTGGGAGGCCCCGCGACCCGTTACGTCAAGGCGGAAACCGAAGAGCAACTGGTCGAGGCGGTGGCCCAAGCTGATCGGGCAGGGGAGCCGGTCCTGGTCGTGGGTGGCGGTTCCAACATCTTGGCCTCGGACAGCCGCTTCGAGGGAACGGTGGTGCACGTTGCCACCCAGGGCATTGCCGTGATTGACGAGAACGCAGCCCAGGGAACGCTGGTGGAGGTTCAGGCCGGGCACTCGTGGGATCACACAGTGCTGTGGAGCGTGGAACAGGGGCTGGCCGGCTTGGAAACCCTTTCGGGCATTCCTGGCACCACCGGGGCCACTCCTGTGCAGAACGTGGGCGCGTACGGCACCGAGGTCTCACAGACCATCGAGAGCGTGCGCACGTGGGACCGGCAGTCCGGTGAGCATCGAACCTTCACCACCGCTGAGCTGGAATTCTCCTACCGGGATTCCGTCCTCAAACGCAGCATGGAACATGGCTCACCGCGCTACGTGGTGCTCTCCGTGGCATTCCGCTTGCTCCCGCAGGACGTGGGGCTGCCGGTGCGTTACGGACAGCTGGCTGCCGCGCTGGGAGTTGAGATCGGTGAGTGCGCCCCTCTGGACACTGTGCGTGATACCGTACTGCGGTTGCGCGCGTCCAAGGGCATGGTGCTCAACCCGGAGGACCGGGACACCTACAGCACCGGTTCGTTCTTCACCAACCCCATCGTGGATGATCCCGCCCGATTGGAGAGCATCCCGGACGATGCCCCGCGCTATCCCGTGCTCGATGCCTCGGGGCAAGAAATCCCCGGGTCCACCAAGCTCTCCGCAGCATGGCTCATCGATCATTCCGGGTTCGCCAAGGGGTTCGGATTGCCCGGTTCCCGCAATCAGCAACTCGACCTGGACGGTGAATCCGTGGCGAACGGCCGTGCCGCGCTCTCGACCAAGCACACACTGGCGATGACCAATCGCGGCGGAGCATCATCCGAGGATCTTGCAGCACTGGCTCGCACCGTGCGCGACGGCGTGGAGCGCGTGTACGGCGTGCGTCTGGTTCCCGAGCCGGTCCTGGTGGGGCTGAATCTATAGGTGCTAGCGACACGATGAGCTCCGAACTTCACGAGGAGATCCGTCGCGGCGAAGAAGGCGGGCGCATCCACCGGGCCGTCCTTCGTGTCCGGGCGTTCTCCAACCGCCACCCCGCACTCCGCGTCCTTCACAAGGGCGTGGTTACTGTCCTGGGCGGGGTGTTCGTGCTCCTGGGCATCATCATGTTGGTGACGCCGGGGCCGGGGTGGCTCGCTATTTTCCTGGGTATCGGGCTGTGGAGCACCGAGTTCGCGTGGGCCCATCGTCTCAACCAACGCGTCAAGCGCCTTGCCCTCAATGCCTGGCGCTGGTGGTCCAACATCGTGTCTGAATGGCGTCTTCGTCGCGCCCGCGACAAACCTCATCACCTAGTCCAAGGGCCGCGACACTTACGTGCCACGGCCCCGGATTCGAACGAGAACTCAACGGGAACTACAGGGTTCCGGTCACGATCTTGAGCATGCGGCGCAGGGGCTCTGCGGCACCCCACAGCAGCTGATCTCCCACGGTGAAGGCGGAGATGTACTCCGGCCCCATGGAGAGCTTGCGAATACGGCCCACGGGGATGTCCAACGAACCGGAGGCTGCCACGGGGGTCAATTCCTCCATGCTGGCTTCCTTGGTGTTCGGGATGACCTTGGCCCACTGGTTCTCGGCGTCGATGATCCGCTCGATCTCCGCGACCGGGATGTCTTCGCGCAGCTTGATGGTAAGCGCCTGGGAGTGGCTGCGCATCGCGGCGATGCGCACGCACAGACCGTCAACGGGGATGAGGTCCTCGCCGGAGCGGCCCAGGATCTTATTGGTTTCGGCCTCGGCCTTCCACTCCTCGCGGGACTGGCCGTTGCCCAGATCGGCGTCGATCCAGGGGATCAACGAACCGGACAGCGGAACACCGAACTGCGAGGCGTCCAATTCGCCGGAACGCTGCTTGGCGAGCACCGCGCGATCGATCTCGAGGATGGCGGAGGCGGGGTCGGCGAGCTGATCCGACACCGAATTGTGGATGTCGCCGAACTGCTGAATGACCTCGCGCATGTGGCGGGCGCCGCCGCCGGATGCTGCCTGGTAGGTCATGGACGTGGTCCACTCCACCAGGTTGTTGTTGAACAGCCCGCCCAGGCCCATGAGCATGCACGAGACGGTGCAGTTGCCGCCGGTGAAGTTCTTGACACCGCGTGCCAGGCCGGCGTCGATCACGTCGCGGTTGACCGGGTCCAGCGGGATGATGGAGGACTCGTTCATGCGCAGGGTGGACGCGGCGTCGATCCAGATGCCGTCCCAGCCGGCGTCACGCAACTTGGAGTGAACGGCCTTGGTGTAGTCGCCGCCCTGCGCGGTCACCAAGATGGGCAGTGCGGACAGCGCCTCAATGTCGTAGGCGTCCTTCAGCGTTCCGGTGTCACCCAGACCGTCAATGGTGGGTGCGGTACCCCCGGCGTTGGAGGTGGAGAAGAACACGGGATCGAGGCTTGCGAAATCGTTCTCGGCGCGCAGACGGTCCATCAGAACGGAACCGACCATGCCGCGCCAGCCGATGAAGCCTACGGGTGAAGGTTGTGAAGTCATGCCGCCCAGTCTATCGACCGACAAATAGGGCGCGAATCACGGTTACTCCTGGTTGCGCGGGTCCGGCGTATCGGCCACCAGGTCCTGGTATTGGGGGAACCGCTGCAGGTAATCGAGCACGTAAGTGCAGGTGGGGCGGATCTTCACACCCTGCTCGCGGAACTGATCGAAGACGAAAGTCACCAGGGTGCGCGCGTAGCCCTGGCGTCCGAACGCCTCAGCCACAATGGTGTGCTGCACGTCCACAGTTTCGTCCTCAAGGATCTCAACACCCAGGAAGCCGATGAACTGCTGGTCGTCCCACAGCTCATAACGATCGAGGTCGGGGTTGGCGCGCAGGTCGAGCGTGGGGCTCTCGTGGATGCTCGGTGTGGGGCCAGTGGTCACGGCAACTCAATCCTCCAAGGTTGATGTGGTCAAGATCACGCTATCGCATGTACTTGGGCCGCCGCGCATCGAGTCGCGCGAAGACTCACGACCGTGTGTATTCGTCCACGCGAAAACGAGGACCCTTGCTGGACTCGGCCCAGTCGGCCAGCTCGCGACGCTGCCACGAATCATCCAGCCGCGGCGCCACGGTGTCCCCGTCCACGGCCAGATCCACGGTGGTCACGAACGCTCGAGTGAGCGGCAGAGTCTCGTGTGCGAGGGCATCGGCCCAGATACGGGTCCCGCCAATGGCCCAGATGTCACCGTCCGGTTCGGCGAGTAACGATCGGGCCAGGTCCAGGGCTTCCGCGTACGACGCCGCCGTCCACACGTTCTCCTGGTCGCTCGCCACGGTTTCCGGGCGGCTGGTCACCACGATGTTCGGCCTGGCCGGGAGCGGGCGGAATTTCGGTGGGAAGGATTCCCACGTGCGCCGTCCCATGATGACGGGGTTTCCCGTGGTCGTGATGGAGAAGAACCGCAGGTCCTCGGGCACGTGCCAGGGGATGGTGCCGTCCTTGCCGATCACGCCCTGGGGGCTCTGGGCCCAAATGGCTCCCACGGTGGGGCCATCCTGGTTCCAAGCGGGGAGAGAACCGGAGTCTGGTGCACTCATACGGCCACCGGCGCCTTGATCCCGGGGTGGTGTTGATAATTGACCAGTTCGAAGTCCTCGAATTCGTAGTCGAAGATGGACTCCGGCTTACGCAGGATCTTCAACTGCGGATACGGGTACGGTTCACGTGCCAGTTGCTTGGTGACCTGTTCCACATGGTTGTTGTAAATGTGGCAGTCACCGCCCGTCCAGATGAATTCACCGGGGACCAAGTCGCACTGCTGGGCCACCATCATGGTGAGAAGAGCGTAGGAAGCAATGTTGAACGGGACCCCCAGGAACAGGTCCGCGGAACGCTGGTACAGCTGACAGCTGAGCGCGTCCGGGCCGTCTTCGCGGGGCTGAACGTAGAACTGGAACAGGGCGTGGCACGGCGGCAACGCCATGTTCTCGACCTCAGCAGGGTTCCACGCAGTCACGATATGGCGCCGCGAATGCGGTGACGTCTTGATGGAGTCCACCACGCGGGCGATCTGGTCAATGGTCTCGCCGTGGCCGGCCGGCCAGCTGCGCCACTGCACTCCGTAGACCGGGCCCAGGTCACCGTTCTCATCCGCCCATTCGTCCCAGATGCTCACACCGCGTTCCTGCAGCCAGCGCACGTTGGAAGAGCCGGACAGGAACCACAACAGTTCCAGTGCGAGAGATTTGAAGTGCACGCGCTTGGTGGTCAGGAGCGGGAAAGTCTCGGACAGGTCGTAGCGGATCTGGCGCCCGAACACGGACCGTGTACCCGTACCCGTGCGATCGGACTTGAGTGCGCCCTCGGCCATGACCTCGGCCAGGAGATCTTCGTAGGGCGTGGGAATGACAGACATGGTTTCCTTCGTGCTGAACGCGGCGCCGGGGGACGGAACCGAACCCGGGTGGCCGTGTTGAGAGCCGGTGGCGGTGTTCTGTGCGGGTCAGTCGTCGAACGGGGTGATGATTTCACAACTGACGGCGCGGTCTTTTTTGTTCCGCGGCATCTGCAGCACCACCATTTCGCCGGGGGACAGATACGGGTCCGAGTCCGGCAATTCGTCGCTCAGCGAGCCGGGCATGTGGCGGGACAATACCTTGAAGGCCGTGGGTAGTACCGGCCGGTGCGTGCACAGCACCACGGGATGTTCGGTGTCGAAGAGTTGCTCGACAATGGCCGCGGCCTTCTTGGGTGAGCGCTTGTGGGCGGCTTCGGTCAGCTGGGAGCGTTCTTTGACCTTGGCGTTGTACTTCTTGGCGAACGGGATCACGGTGGACATGCAGCGCAACCACGGAGACGTGATGACCCTGCGAGGCTGCCAGGCGGCCAGCAAACGCGTGACGGCCAACGCCTGTCGCTTGCCGGTCGCGGCCAATGGTCGGTCGCCTTCCGCCCGCTGCCACGAGGAACGGGGCTTGGCCTTGGCATGGCGCACGATGATCACGGGCCGGGTTGCCAAACTGCCGCGGCGGTGTAACCGAACCAGCTCGTCGAGAGGTTCGCGGTCATCGGCATTGGTCAACATCTTATGTGCCTGATCAGTAGACACCCACCGGAGTTCGTCCACTTCACCGTGGTCAGGTTTAGCTTTCACAGCGGAGGAGATCTCGGAGGCCCAGTACTTCACCAGCTTTGACTGTCCCTTGACCTGGTAACGGATGGACGGCAGCGGTACTCCCAGCCGAACGGACAGGCCAACTTCTTCTTGCAGCTCACGGACTGCGGTTTCCGGAAGGGTCTCACCGTTGTCCTGCTTACCCTTGGGCCAGGACCAGTCGTCGTAACGCGGTCGGTGAATGACCAGCACTTGCAGTTCGCCTGCGCTGAGACGCCAGCACAAACAGCCTGCGGCGTAGATGTCGATCTTCCCGGAGGCATTACTTTTCGCCATGACCCGCTCTCTGTCTGAAGGACGAGGTAGCGCACGCGTAACACCCCATGGGGTGGAGCGGCACTTCTGAAGATGCTACCGGTGATCCGCTATCCGTTGATCTCGCCTCGGAACATCACGTCCAGGTGCCAGCGTTCGAAACCGAGCTTTTCGTACAGTGCCATGGCAGCGGTGTTGTCCCCGTCCACGTAGAGCATCACGTGCTCCAGGTCCTGCTCTGCAAGGTAGTTGATGCCCGCGGCTGTCAGAGCTTTGCCGAGCCCCTTGCCTTGTTGTTCCGGGGAGATGCCCACCGCGTAGACCTCGCCCATTGCGGGCGAGCCGTCCGAAGCCGGGTGAATCTTGGTCCAGTGGAAACCCTGGATGTCCTGCGGGTCATCCGTCCGCACGGCCAACAGGAACCCGGGCGCGTCGAACCACCCCTCGGCCTCCCTCTGGCGTAGATCGTCCAGAGTCATTTTTCCTTGCTCCGGGTGATCGGAGAAGGCCTGGGAGTTGACCTTCAACCACCCGTTCTCGTCGCGATCCACCTCGAACGGCCGGATCTCCAGACCCTCCGCCAGGTCCAAGGGAAGGGGGAGGTCGGAGGCTCCGTGCAGCGGCCGCTTCAAACGGTAGAGGTCTCGCACGGCACTCAATCCGTAGGTTTCCGCGAGTCGCTGGGCCCCAGGATGATTGCCGTGCGCCCATGCCTCCACGGTGCCCTCGACCTGACCGCGCACTTCTCGGGCGATTGCGGTGCCAATTCCAGCGCCGCGATGGTCTGGGTCGACCACCAGCTCAACCGTGAAGGTCGAGGCCTGGTCCGGATCGGGATTGATGACAGCAATCCCCACGAGTGCGTCGCCATCGGTCGCGGTGACCGAGCGAAGCCCCGCCTTGGCAGCCCGCACATCCACGAGCGTCTGGTCCGAGAAAGGTGGATCGCCGTCGGCGCGAGCAGCTCGCTGAGCCAACTCCGTCAGGGCTGCGGAATGAGCTATTCCGTCCTGGCTGAGAATGGTCACTGGCATGACATACCTCCACTGTGAGCGGTTGTTCGGCGTGTCAGGACTCGCTGTCCCGACCCGCCGTGAAGCTGTACCCCACGTTACGCACCGTGGTGATCAGGTGCTCATGATCGGCCCCCAATTTCGCGCGCAGCCTTCGGATATGGACATCTACCGTGCGCGTTCCGCCGTAGTAGTCGTAGCCCCACACTTCGGAGAGCAATTGAGCCCGGGTGTATACCCTCCCCACGTTCTGCGCCAGAAACTTGAGCAGTTCGAATTCCTTGTAGGTGAGGTTGAGGGGAGTACCACCGATCTTCACGGTGTACGAGCCGTCATCGATGGTCACATTGCCGGCGCGGATCAGTGTCTCGTCCTCGGAGTCCTCGACAGTTCTGGAGCTCGCCAAACGCAGCCTCGCCTCGACTTCTGCGGGTCCCGCGTCGGACAGCACCACGTCCGTGACACACCACGACGCCGCCACGGCCGCCATTCCGCCCTCGGTCAAGACCATCAGCACGGGAAGGGAAGTGTCCCGGGCGGCCAGAGTCTGAGCGGTGTTGCGGGCGGCCACGAGGTTGGCGGTGCCGTCCAGAACCACCACATCCGGTCGTTGTACACGTCTGAGTGAACCGGGGGAGCTGAGGGGTACCACTTCCACCTCGTGCGACAGCAGTTCCAGGCCGGTCAGGACACTGGAAAGCGCGTTGGTTTTATCGCTGAGCAGCACAATTTGAAGCACGGATCATCCCGGTGATGGTGAGGGGAGCCCCCGCAGGAGTTCTCCGGCGGCTGTGATTCACATTATAAGAGGTTCCGCCGGTAGGTCAGGGTCGTCGGGCCGGTCGAGTGTCCCAACGGT
>JAKDKI010000427.1 GCA_030453435.1 Kocuria sp. | reverse complement strand
GTCGCGGGGTCGGGTGGTGCGGGCGGGTTTCCAGAACCGCCCTGGGGGGGGGGGGGGGGGGGGCCGCCCCGCGCCGTGTGGTGTGGAGCGCCGTCGTCGATCGCGCGCCGTGGTGAAAACCCGCCGTCGTCCTTTCGTGCATCTTCGTAGGTGAAGCGCGGCGGAACGAATGCGACGGTTACTTGGCCGGCGTCTGCTCGACCGGCTTGTCGTTCTCGTTGGTCTTGCCGCCGTTGCGCACCACGAGGGCCAGTAGGAAAGCCACCGCGGCGAACACAGCCAGCAACGTGAGTCCCACGAAGTACGAGCGGTTGTCCGGGTTGTAGGTGGCGCCCATGACCAGGGGCGGGAAGTAACCGCCCAGGCCACCAGCGGCGGCAATGATGCCACCAATGGTGCCCACGTCCTTGGCGGGAGCCGCGCGGCCCACCCATCCGAACACACCGCCGGTGCCCAGGCCCAAGAACACGGCCATGGCCAGGAACAGCGGGCCGTAGACGTGCTCGGCGTCCGGCTGGAAAGCCACGAACATGGCCAGCACGATGGTGCCGCCGAACGAGGTCAGAGTGACGATCTTGGGTCCGAACTTATCCGCGAGCGTGCCGCCAATGGGGCGGGCGATCACGGCGGCCAGCGCGAACCCGGCGGTGCGGGTGCCGGCCCCGGTGGGGTCGTACTCGTACACGTTGGCCAGGTAGGTCGGGAGGTAGTTGGAGAAGGCCACGAAAGCTCCGAAGACCACTGCGTAGAGGAAGCACAGCTGCCACGTGACCTTGAGGGTGAAGGCGTGCTTGAGCTTGGGCATCATCGGCTCGACCTTGCGCCCGGCACGCGCCGGGGAATCACGCAGCATCAACCAGCACAGCAGGGCACTGACGGCCACGATCGCGGCAATGATGATGTGAGTGGCCATGTACCCGGTGGCCTCAACGAGGCGCGGGGTGAAGAACGCGGACACCGCGGTACCCACCATGCCGGCGCCGAACACACCGGTCGCGAAGCCCTTGCGATTGGATTCGTACCAGGCGGAGCAGAACGGGATGCCGATCGCGAACACCGTGCCGGCAATACCCAGGAAGAACGCCACCACCACGAGCAGCGGGAAGTTGTTGAGCTGACCCACCAGGCCCGTGAGCAACACGAGCGGGGCAGTGATGCCCAGAATCACGGTGAACATGAGTCGCCCACCGTACTTATCGGTGAGTGCACCCACCGGAACACGGGCGATCGAGCCCACAAAGATGGGCATGGCCACGAGAATGGCCGTCTGCCCCGGGGTCAGCGACATTTCACCCGCATAGCGTTTGGACAGCGGCCCCACGATGGTCCACGCCCAGAAGCCCACCGTGGACGCCAGGGTGGCCAGGACGAGGTTCTTGAGTTGACCCTGTTTCAGGTTCGGTGCCGCTGAGGCGGCTTGAACGGAGGACATGACACTCCTTCTGCGAGGTCTGCGAAAGCTACGAGTTGGTGGGCCTGGCTCGGAAGGCGTTCTCGCGGGAACGCCTTCCGAGCGGAGAGCCGTTTACTTGACGCGCGTGGAACCGGAGTGTTCGCGGGGAGGCCGGGTGCGGCGTCGTCCGCTGTCGCGGTCGTGCGTACCGATCGGCTCCCAACCGCGGCGCACCGGAGCGGAACCGGTGCGGGGGCTGGAACCGCGCGTGCGGTAGACGATGTACGGGCGGAACAAGTAGTGCAGCGGCGCCGTGAACGCGTGCACCAGTCGGGTGAAGGGCCAGATCGCGAACAGCGCCATGCCCCACAACACGTGGATGTGGAAGGACGTGGAAGCCGCGGCCATGGCGCCCACTTCCGGTTGCAGGATCCACAGCGAACGGAACCACGGGGACACGGTCTCGCGGTAGTCCACGGTGTGCGGGTCGAACACGGACAGCACCGTGGTGGCCAACCCGGCCAGGATCGCGCCCAGCAGCATCACGTACATGAACTTGTCGTTGGCCGTGGTGGCCATGAACACCGGGCCGGTACGGCGCCGGCGAACGATCAACATGACGATGCCCACCAGCGTGCCTACACCGGCCACGGTGCCGATGGACAGCGCCAACAGGTGGTAGGCGTGCTGGGACATCCCCACGCCCTCGGTCCAGGACTTGGGAATCACCAGACCCACGATGTGCCCCACGAGCACCGCCAGAATGCCGAAGTGGAACAGCGGCGAGGCGATCCGCAGCAAGCGGGATTCGTAGAGCTGAGAGGAGCGGGTGGTCCAACCGAACTGGTCGTACTTGTAGCGCCAAATCACCCCGCCAATGA
>JAKDKI010000426.1 GCA_030453435.1 Kocuria sp. | reverse complement strand
GGTGCGCGAGGGGGGAGTTGAACCCCCACGCCCTCTCGGGCACACGGACCTGAACCGTGCGCGTCTGCCTATTCCGCCACTCGCGCTTGTTTATTCACTCGGCTTCCGCCGGTGAACAACGTTGAGTAGCCTACCCGATGCCTGATGCGTTTGGCGAATCGCCGTGCATGGCCTCCCGTCGCAACTGCATCACCCCAGAGTCACGCCACCCCATGCAGCCAAGGCGCACGCCAGACCGACCACCGCGTACACGCTGATGGGCGTCAGCACAGCCAGTTCCATGCCGGATCCGGCCTTTCCCAGAATGGGAAAACGCACAAAGGATCTGCCCCGGTAAAACGTGGACGGCACCGGCAAACGAGGGCGCAACGGCCACAGCAAGTGAATCCCCTGCGTGGTCACCATGTCGCCGATCATGTGCACCGCACACCCCAAAGCCACGGCAATCACGAACCACCACGGATGGTCCGGGGGATTGGTGGCCACCACGATTCCCAGGCCGATGGCCACTAGCCAGTTGGCATGCGAAATCCGGCCCGGAAGAAACGCCAGGACCTTCACCGCGAACGCGATCATCAACACCGACAGTACGGCGGCCAGTGGCCACACCTGCCCGGGTAGCGCCGCAACAACGGCGGGGGCAGAATCATCGCCACTCGACTCCGCCAACCATCGCAGTCCGTCGCCCACGGGGAGGGCGGCGTTCTGCGACAACCACGCCAGCAGGGTAAACACGAGCAGCCCGATCAGAGAGTGAGTTCCTCGTCGATGGCCGCCCGACAACCGAGAGACGATCCGCGCTAACCATCCCGAGAACGGCGGCAGAGAGCGCGCCACAGTTCCGCTGGGGTGATCGATATCCGGCAACAGCGCGGCGCCCGCGCAGATCAGGGCGCCTGTCACCACCCCCGCGTCACCCACGGGGAGTACACCGAATCCGATCGGCACAGAAAAGTCGGAAAATTGCAGGGTGTAGTCGGCGGTCAGCGCCACCCATGCAGCGGCACCACACGCAGCATGGCTCGGCCCCATCACTGGGACATCACGGTCAACACGCACTCTCCGATCGCGGGCTCGTCGGTCATGAAGCCCCACGTTAGGAACGTGGTCAGACACGCATAAGGACCCTCAGGACTCGGTGTGCAACAGCGTCCAGCCGGCGGAATCCACGTCCACCGCAACCCACGGGTCATCCGGGGACGGAGTTGCTGAAGACCCACCAGCGGAGACCTCATCCAAGGCCTCGATCACCAGTGGTCGCGGGGCCACTACCGCCACGCATTCCCCGCGGTACTCATCGGCTGCGTTCTCGACGGCGCCTACCAAATCCATAGGTGTGCGGACATACGGCGACACCACCTGGGCCACACGAAAACGCGAGGTGGGCAGGTTGTCGGCCGCGGCGGCGTCGGCGACGAAAACCACCGTGGCGGGACATTGGAGATCACTCACGAGAACCTCAATCCAACTCTTTCGGGTTGCCTGGAAACTGCTGTTCGCACCCGGGTGTGAGCCAGGCCTTCACGTACCCGCCGCTCTGGTACACGTACTGCCGCAGTGTTCGCAGTGGTGTGAACTCGTAGTCGGTCGCGGCCATCCGTAACTCACCGTGATAGCAGCGCTCCAGGATCATGCGCGCCCGCGGCACGTGCTGTTTGAACGTCACGGCAGTCACGGTGTCCCAACCGCGCTCAGCGGCCAGGTCGCGCAACTGCATGGCCTCGCCCTGGGTGGTGGAGGGATTGGGCTGGAAGCAGATGACCTCGTAATCGGTGCGCGGGGTGCAGAAATCCTTATCCTCGTAGTACTGCACCATGGCGGGCGGATCATCGGGCTGAGCGTCGGGGGTCGCAATGACCAGCACGGGCGCGATGCCACGCTCCATCAATCCCTGCGCTGTGGCCATGCGTTGGGTATCCGGAGGGCCGAGCACCAGCAGCGCATCGGACATCGCGGGTTCCTCCGTGCGGGGGTGCTCCAGCACGGCCCAGCAGACGGCTAGCCATCCGGCCACGGCCACTGCTAACGCCGCAACCAGCAGGGTGAGCCAACGATGCCGCTTGGTCTCGGCAGGCTCCTGAACCGTCACCCAAATACCCCCATCAGAACATGGACGCGGATATCATCTCATTCATCCCCGGCAATCCCGTGAGCTGCCGGCGACCATGACAAATCTGCACGTGAGGAGCGCCGATATGCGATCGAACGAGTACCTGGAACGCTCCGTCACCTGTCAGGTCCCGTTGCGTTGGGGCGACATGGACCCGTACGGGCACGT
>JAKDKI010000425.1 GCA_030453435.1 Kocuria sp. | reverse complement strand
TCGTCCTCGACCAGGCCGATGAGGGTGGCCCACACGGGTACGCCGCGGACAAAGTTCTTGGTGCCGTCGATCGGGTCGATCACCCATTTGCGGGAACCGGAACCGGAGGTGCCGAACTCCTCGCCGATCACGGCATCGCGATTGCGCACCCGGCCCAGCTGCGAACGGATCACCGATTCGGCCTCGCGGTCGGCGTCCGTGACGGGGGTGAGATCCGGTTTGGTTTCCACGTGAAGATCCTGGGCCTTGAACCGACGCATGGTCAGCCCGTCCACAGAGTCGGCCAGGATGTGTGCGAGACGGAGGTCATCCGTGTAGTTGCTGGGTGATCGCATGAGCTCTACGTTATCGCCTGTCCTAGTTGCTTTTCGTCGGCACCGGACTGTGTTTCCCCGCGCGAGGCCGCTAACAACCTGCGCAGCGACTCGAGCCTCAGCGGCGCGGCCGGGGAGGCCTCGGGCCGCTGTACCCACTCGTCCAGCGCGCAGCCGGGTGAGTCCTGCGTGTGCAAGCAGCCACGCGGGCAGTCCGCAGTGGCGGGCACGAGGTCCGTGAACGAGTTGAGAAGTTCTTCTTCACTCACGTGCGCCAGACCCAGCGAGCGGATCCCGGGAGTGTCGATGACCCACGTACCGGGGGAGGTGTCCGGCATGCGGAGAGCCCGGGCGGAGGATGAGGTGTGGCGGCCGCGACCGGTCACGTCATTGACGCCGCCGGTGGCGCGCTCGGATCCGGTGAGTGCGTTGACCAGCGTGGATTTTCCTACCCCGGAGGGGCCCAGGAACACACTGATGTGCCCGTCGAGGATCTCGCGGAGCCGTTCGATGGACGCGTCCGAGATGGCCAGGGACTCCTCGTGCACACCCGCCGCGGGCCTGCCACCCAGGGCATCCGAGGGCTCGGTGCGCACGGTCTGGACGTCCAGCGCCTCCACATAGGTCAGGAACTCGGCCGGGTCCTTCAGATCGGTCTTGGTCATGCAGATGACCGGGGTGATGCCCGCGTCCGACGCCGCCGCGAGACCGCGATCCACGAAACCAGTACGAGGGGTGGGGGACTCGGTGGCCAGGACCAGCACGAGCCGGTCAGCGTTGGCCACGATCACGCGCTCCACCGGGTCGGTGTCGTCAGCGCTGCGGCGCAAGATGGTAGCGCGAGGTTCGATGCGCACGATGCGGGCCAGGGTGTCCGGGTCGCCCCTGACATCGCCCACAACGCCCACCTGATCTCCGGGGACGATCGGCTTGCGGCGCAGCTCTTTCGCACGGATGCACACCACGGTGCGCTGATCCTCACTCTGCTCGTTGACCACGCAGGTGTACCGACCTCGGTCCACGGCGATCACGCGAGCGATCACGGCGTCCTCGTGGGTGGGGCGTTGCTTGGTGCGCGGACGGGAGCCCTTCTTGTTGGCTCGCACCCGGACATCCGACTCGTCCCATTGACGGTGTGCGCTGGAATTACGCGCCATGGCTGACCAGGGTGGTCCACATCTGGGGGAAATCGGGCAGCGTCTTGGACGTGGTCCCGATGTTCTCCACGCTCACGTCCGCCACGCGTAGACCGATGATCGCTCCCGCGGTGGCCATTCGATGGTCCTCGTAGCTGTGGAACAGCCCGCCGTGCAGCGGAGCGGGAGTAATGACCAGACCGTCCTCGGTCTCTTCCGCGTTGCCGCCCAGCCGGTTGATCTCTGTGGTCAGAGCTGCGAGGCGGTCGGTTTCATGTCCCCGCAGATGCGCAATGCCACGCAGTTGTGACGGGCCGCTGGCCAAGGCGCACATGGCCGTCACGGTGGGAGCGAGTTCGCCGGCCTCTGAGAGATCGAGGTCCACCCCGCTCAGCTGAGCGGGGCCGGTCGCGGTCAGCACACCGTCCACCACATCAACGTTGCCGCCGAACTGCGGCAGGATGCTCCGCCACTGATCACCGCCCTGTGTGGTGCTGGTGGGCCAATCAGGGATGCTGACGGTCCCGCCGGTGACCATGGCAGCCGCAAGGAACGGGCCCGCGTTGGAGAGGTCCGGTTCCACGGTGACATCCAGTCCGGGCACGGCGGTGGGTTCCACCCGCCACTCGGTGTCGCTCACGCGCGTGGCGTTCACCCCGGCTTCGCGGAGCACTTCAACGGTCATGGCAACGTGCGGCAGAGACGGGACACCAGCGGCGTCGGACTCGTGTTTGAGGACGAGCGGTGCCTCGAAACGCACGGCAGAAAGCAAGAGCGCGGAGACGAACTGGGACGAGCCGCTCGCATCAATGCTCACGGAACCGCCGGCCACG
>JAKDKI010000424.1 GCA_030453435.1 Kocuria sp. | reverse complement strand
CGTTGTACGTGAAGTTGATCGCGTCGCTGCGTATCCCGGACGCTGAGGACAACCAGCCGCAGCGTCGTGGTGGGGCACGTGGGGCGTATGGGCTGAGGGCGTCGTGAGGCGGCGGCGTGCCGTGGAGTCCCAGGAGGTTCCGGCGGCTCTGCGGGCACGGGCGGAGTCGTTCGTGGCGGCGTCGCGGGAGACGGGCGCTGAGGGCGTCTCAGGGCTGATCGCGGAGGCCCAGGCTCTCGCTGACGTGATCGCGGGGACCGTGGTGTCGTGGGATCGGCTGTACACCGATGACTGAGCAGTCCTGCGCCCACTGTGGGGCGTCGATGAAGCTCTACAGGGCTGGTGCCCGGTACTGCTCTGGTGCGTGTCGTGTGGCCGCGCACAGGGCTCGGAAGAAGGCCGCGGCCCCGGTGTTCCCCGTGGTGATGACGGACTCGGCCCGGTGGGTGCGTCATGACGCCCAGAAGGCCCCTGTGCGGGCCGACAACGGCCGCTACGCCTCGAGCACGAACCCGGCGACCTGGACGACGTATGAGGCCGCTGTGGGCTCACGGCACGGCGTCGGGCTGGGGTGGGTGCTCGGTGAGGGCGTGGGTTGCCTGGACTTGGACTATTGCATCGGCCTGTCTGGGGTGCTGGCGCCGTGGGCGCGTGAGCTCGTCGATGCTCACCGGGCGGAGGCGCTGCTGATCGAGGTGTCGCAGTCCGGTCGGGGGCTGCACATCTTCCTGCCGATGGAGCCAGGCCGCGGCACGAAGGAGCGGGCCGGCGGGCGCAGAGTGGAGACCTACCCGCCGGACTCGGGGCGCTACATCGCCGTTACTGGACGCCGGTACGGCGGCTGGTCTCCCACTCAATAGGCGGTTTCGGAGGAAGTCTGACCAAGATGGGCTCTGGCCGGCCCAGGAGTTTCACACTGACGTGTGTGGCGGCGGTACGTCCGTACGGCAGGATCGTTACGAAAGAAATTGGCTCGTCCACGGCCAACCGAGCAGGCTCCTCGAGGTGAGGGCGGAGCACGGTAGTCGCTCGGGTCATCGGGTGATACCCCTCAAGAGACTCCACCATGACCGGTTCTCCGCGTGTTTCTAAGACAGCTTCGCGGCTCTCCGCCCGGTGGATCGTATAGACGGGTCCCGCGGCGATGTCGGCGAGTCTTTCGACTTCGGCGCTGAGCTTCTCGGCAGCGGCTAGGTGGTCCGCTGCCTGTTGCTCCGCCGTCTCCGCTGCTTGCTTGGCATCCTTGGAGACATTTGATCGCCACCAGGCCAGGAGCGTTCCGATGCCGGTCGCTGAGGCAAGCAGCAGCGACAGAACGGTGAGCAGAACCGAGAACGAGGTTGAGGTCCACCAAGACGCATCCACGATGGTGAGACTAGCCGATGATCGCGGGGCGCCGGAGCTGTCCGAAGCGGGCTTGCTCGCCTAGCAGACCGTTGCTCCGTGCACAGGCAGAATGCGTCCATGGAGGATTTCCTAGACGTGCTCGCAGTGCCCTCACTCGTCATCACCGGACTCGCGTTGTTTGTCGCCGCCCTCAGCCTGCAACGAGAACGAGTGCGGGAGCAGACGGGTGCAATCATCTACCGATTGGGGAGGCCGCTAGTCCCACACCCTGGCCCCCACGGCGGCACAGCGGCAGGAGCGCACGATGTCTGGGAGGTCGAAATCGACCTTGTAGGTCCTGCGAGCTACTTGCGCGCAGAGATGACTTTTTGGGGGGATCAGAATGAAGTCGTCGATTCCCAGATCATCGGGACTGTCCAGCGGCGCGTATGGTGCCCTGGCGATGACCCACTCAAAGCTCGAATCAAGGTGGCGCAGGCTGGCATCCACACCGACCTATGGTTCGGGATGACCTGGGTTGAGTCCTTGCCCTACTCGATAGGCGTCGTGAGCCACGCACGAAGGCGGAGGCTGTCATTGCGGACAGGGTTGGACCAGACCTACCGCTGGAGCCACTGGCGCCGACGTTGGGTACGTGAACGGCGGAGAACGCTACTGTCGCCCATCAGCATGAACTGGACCGATGGGATGATCCGAGGCCCGCGAACCAATTAGGTGCGTGCCCACATTCTGCCCACACCTGCCCCCGATTCCGGGTGATTCAGTGGCCCCCACGGTGACCGAGATCCGCATAATTCCGGGGGTCCACTCCCCCAACCTGCGGTGTTGCGAGAGTTCGAGTCCCACCTTGGGCACTCTGGGCCATCCCCGGCCCCACGGAAGCGGGCCCCCCCCCCCCCGCCCGGGGGGGGGGGGGGATGAACAAGGGAAGAGGCTC
>JAKDKI010000423.1 GCA_030453435.1 Kocuria sp. | reverse complement strand
CGCCCTCGACGAGCACGTGGGCGACGCCCAGCGCACCCAACCGGGCGAGGGCTTCGGCGGGATCGTGGGTGTTGAGCCAGACGAAGCGACCGTCGGACGTCTCGCCACTGTCCTCGCGCGCAACGACGCCGCGGCGTACCCGGGCGTCGTGGGCCACAGGGGTGCGAGACATGACCGCTCGCAGCGGTTGGTGGTCTCGGGGGTTGCCCTGAGCGTCGCGGGCCGTCAGCGTGGGGTTGTCCACGCGGGCCGTGCCGCCGCCCACCAATATGGCATCCACTCGGGCGCGGATCTCGTGGCCTGCCTCGCGGGCGGACGGGCCCGTGATCCACTGGCTGGTTCCGTCCGGGGCAGCCACCCTGCCGTCCAGCGACTGGGCGATCTTGAGCGTCACGAACGGGCGGTTCTGGAACTGAGCGTTGAACCACCGGTCATTGAGATCGGCGGCCTGCTCGGCCAACAGCCCGTGACGCACCGAAACCCCGTGATCCGCGAGGAACGCGCCTCCCCCGCTGGCGGCTTCCGTGCCGTCATGAACGGCGAAAATAACGCTGTCGATTCCCGCGTCAAGGATCGCGCCCGTGCAGGGGCCGGTCCGCCCCATGTGGTTGCAAGGTTCCAGGGTGATCACCATGGTCACATGGGCAAGGTCTGTGCCTGCTTCTTTGGCCTTGCGCAGGGCGTCCGCCTCGGCGTGGAGTGTGCCTGCGCCGCTGTGATGACCGGTGTGTAGGATGCGGCCATCTCGGTGGAGCAGGGCCGCACCCACCACGGGGTTGGCGCCACGCACCCCCCGGGCCGCGGCGTCGAGCGCGGCCGTCATGGCCGTGTGCTCGGCGGAGGTGAAGCCGGGGTCCGTTCGTTCCTGTGCCGAGGGGATCATTTCGAGTCGTCCCCCACTTTCAGGTGGAGATCCGGGAATCCGGTCTCGATCGTGGCCTGTTTGCGCTGCTTGGAGTTCACGCGCCACCAGACGAAGAATCCCACCAGTGTGAACGCTCCGTAGAACACGTACATCAGACCGGACGCGTAGTAACCGGCGGAGAACAGTAACGGCACTCCGACCAGGTCCACGGCCACCCAGATCAGCCAGAACTCGACCCAGCCCTTGGCCATGCCGTAGGTCGCCAGCAGTGAACCCATGAAGATCCAGGCGTCCGCCCACACCGGCTCGTAGGACCCCAGGGCACGGAAGATGGGGGTGAGTAGTGCGGTACCGAAGACGAGTGCGGCAATCAAGAACAAGCGTTGTTTACCGGTGGCCCAGCGGGGTGTCACGGCTTCTTGGTTGTTACCCCTCGAACGGCGCCACTGCACCCACCCGTACACCGAGACGGCAATGAACATGACTTGGCGGCCTGCTTGGCCCAGCAGATTGACCGGATTGGGGGTGTCGAACACGGCGCCCAGGAACACGGTCAGCAAGATCAGATTCCCGAGGATACCGATCGGCCACGCCCAGATCTTGCGGCGCATTCCGCCGAGTGCGGACAGCAGACCGAATACATTACCCAGGACTTCACGCCACAGAATGAATCCGTCACCGACCTGCAGTTGCGCATCGAACAACCAGCGCAGAACGTCCACGGTATTTCCTCTCGCCCTCAAACCTTGTGGCTCCGGGGCGGAGATAACGGGGCACGCTCATGGGTCTGAGCATCGCAACGGCACCCCTTTGTAGAGGGTGGCGAGCCGAAATCCACGTGTGCCTACCATCCAGACTGTGACTGTCGGTACCGGAATTTCACCGGTTCGGCCGTTCCCACTCCATCGCGTGACTCTGTGCGACGAGCGTTCACGGTTCGCGGACTGTAACCGCCGGTTCGGACTTACACCGACCCCGGAACACGTTGTGATTTGAATTATGCCACGGTGCGCGGGACTCGCACGAAAGTTCGCCCGCGCCAGAGTGCACTCTCGCCGCGGTTCGTCGTGCTCGTACGCTGCTCATAGCGGGCGCTGGCACCGAGGAACACGGGATTCAATCGCGGCATGGAGCACTCGATTCAGCCGTCCTGATGGGCCCTCGCGATTTCGCGCAGAGCGTCGATTGCCGCGGCGGGATCATCCTTGCCGTACACCGCGGAGCCCGCGACGAACGTGTCTGCACCGGCCTCGGCGGCCCGCACAATCGTCTCCTCCGTGACCCCGCCGTCCACCTGTAGCGCCACCGTGCCACCGTGGGCCTTTACAGCCTGGGCCGCTCGGCGGAGCTTGGGCAGCGTCACGTCCAAGAACTTCTGCCCCCCGAAACCGGGTTCCACGGTCATGATGAGCAGCATGTCCAGT
>JAKDKI010000088.1 GCA_030453435.1 Kocuria sp. | reverse complement strand
CGCGAGTCAGTCGCTCGCATCCACTGCGGAACCTCCGCGGTTACCGCAGGAAACCATCGAAGTGCAATTGAGCGGTTCCGGAGAACCGTCTGAGTCCGCAGCATCCCCGTCAGCCACGCCGTCAGGTTCTGCTGAGCCCCGCGACGCGGCGTCAGTGGCGCCGGATCAAGCCGAGGAATCCGACGTTCCCTCGCCTGCACCGGCCACCGAGGCGCCCGTAAGCCCGGGTGTCTCCGTGCCCAACGTGGGCGAAATTCCGCAGCAGGTCTACCAGAACCCGCACCCGGTGCAAGTCCCTGGCGATGACGACATGGATGACGAGTGGGATGGGGATCTCGATGACTAAAACACCGCAGAACTCCGCCATGGAAATGACCCGGGTCTCGGCCCGTTGGCGCATCGTGGGCTGGATCGTGTTGACCACACTGCTGGCTCTACTGGCAGTCACGGTCACCATGCGCTCGTTCCTCATGGGTCAGGTTTC
Organism: Kocuria sp.; assembly: GCA_030453435.1. Taxonomy (GTDB): domain Bacteria; phylum Actinomycetota; class Actinomycetes; order Actinomycetales; family Micrococcaceae; genus Kocuria; species Kocuria atrinae. The sequence goes on along the minus strand of JAKDKI010000088.1, from coordinate 7,527 downwards.
GGAGTCCGCCAATGCTGCGATCTCGCAGTAGTTCGACGAGTTCCGGGTCTTCGCCCAAGAAGGTGTCGACCCCACCACCGCAGAACCGTTCACCTCCTTGGAACCGTTCATGCAGCGCTACCTGTCCGGCAGACCCCGGCCACCGGTGAAGCCATCATTGCCGTGGTGGGTGACCAGGTCATGTACACGGACAACGCCCGTGACGATCCGGGGGAGTTGCTTGCCCTCGACCGTGCACGTCTGAACGAACTGGTGCAGTCCAGCGAGAATTCCGGCGTCTCGGACAGTGAGCACGGCGAAATGCGCTGGGGCAAGATGTCCGCCGGTGCCCCGAATGGTGATGAGCAGGGCACCCTGATCGTCGTGCACTTCACGCAAGAGGCACGCGAAGCCGTGAACCGGCAGGTCGTGGTTCTCGTGGGGATCGCCATGGCCGGGCTCTTGCTGACGGCCGGTATCGGTTGGCTCGCGGCGGGCCGGATCCTGCAGCCCATCCGCACCATGCGTGAGGTCGCGGACTCCGTTACCGCGCAGGACCTGTCCACGCGCATTCCCGTGCACGGCCGCGATGACTTATCTCAGTTGGCGCACACCCTGAACAACATGCTGGATCGTGTGGAACGCGCCTACGGTTCGCAGCAGCACTTCGTGCTGGAAGCACAACAGCACCTGCGGGGACCACTCTCACGCACGGCGCAGGCCATCGAAGTCCTGGCGAGCACGGACGAGAACCCGGCCGAGCGGCGTCGTGCGGCCAAGCAGGCCAACCGCCAGATCCGGTCGATGCGCCGCACTCTGGTGGATCTGGACCTGCTGGCGCAGAGCGACAAACCGAACTTCGTGAAACCGCAGCACGTCAGCCTGAAACAGCTGACCGTTGAGGTCTACGCGGACGCCGCCGAGAATAATCCCAACCGGCAATGGAACCTGGAATTCACTGCTAATGGAGAGGCCTGGGTGGATCCCGCGCGCATCGCGGATGCCATGCACCAGGTGGTGCGCAACGCGGTGGACCACACCGATCCGCAGGACCCGATTCGCGTGGGATCGACCCTCACCGATCAGGGCAAGACTCTGAGCATGTGGGTCACCAATCACGGTATTCCGCTCAACCAGGAGCAGGCCGAGGGGCTGTTCGAGGAGTATCGCACCAATTCCGAGAGTGAGGACGAGTCCGGCATGGGCCTGGGACTGGCCGTGGTGCGGGCTGTGGCAGACGCCCACAACGGCAGCGCCTGGGTTGAATCCGGGGGACCGTCCGGCACCCGGTTCGGCATCGACATTCCCGTGGACGCCCTGGCCCCACGCAAGGCGGGGGAGGATGAACAGCTCGCAGAAGAGGTGCACGAATCCATGCGGGAGGAACGATGAGTTCCTCAGCCGCGCCCTCTCCGTCGTCCGAATCTGATCAGCCGCCGGTTCGGTACGCGACCACTCCGCCCCGTCCACCCGGGCTCGCGCCCAAGGACACCCCGATCACATGGGCGAAAGACAACGTTCCGGCCATCATCGGTGCGCTCCTTCTACTGGCCTTCGTGGCCTGGTGCGCTTTCGAGGCCTTAGGGCCGACCCCGGCCGCCGACGTCGCCCGGTTGCCTGCCCAGGGCGCCCTCACCTTGGCCGTGTTCGCGATCGCCATTTGGCTGTGGATCTTCTCGTCCATCGGTGACACCTATGTGGCGTTGGGTGCGGCCATCGTGCTCGTGCTCACCGGCATGCTCTCGGACAGTCAGCTGTTCTCATCACTGGGTGAGGACACCGTCTGGCTGCTGCTCGCGGCATTCGTGATTGCTGCCGGTGTGACCGCCACGGGACTGTCCACCAGAGCGGCCGTGTACATCGTGACCGGTGCGACCGGGGTGCGGCAGCTCGTTTATTTGGTGACCGGTGTCCTGGTGGCCACGGCGTTCGCGATCCCCTCCACGTCCGGGCGTGCGGCACTCGCATTGCCCATTTTCGTGGCCTTGGCGCAGGCGTTGCACGCCCGCAAGCGGCTCGTGTTGGCCCTGTCTCTGTTGTTCCCGTCGGTGATTTTGTTGTCCGCCGTCGCGTCCTATCTGGGCGCCGGCGCGCACATCATCACCAGCCAGATCCTGCAGACCTCCGGCTATGAAGGGTTCTCGTTCACCACGTGGCTGATCTACGGCCTGCCGCTCGCGGTGATCTCCTCCTACGCGTGCGCCGAACTGATCATGTGGCTGTTCCTGGACAAGCAGGGCCGCTCGCAGAAATTGGACGTGAGTGTTGAGAAGCTCGAGGAACACACCTCCATGCCTCTGACCGGTCCGCTCACCGTGGGGCAATCCCGCGCGGCACTGCTCACCCTGGCCGTGGTGGTGCTGTGGTGCACGGAATCTCTGCACGGACTGCATCCCGCGGTGGTGGCTCTGCTGGGTGCGTTGTTGGCCACGAGCCCCGGATACGGACTGGTCAGCATGGGTAAGGCATTGAAAACCGTGCCGTGGTCCATGCTCCTGTTCATGGCCGCGACCCTCACCTTGGGCACCGCCCTGGTGGAGTCCGGTGCCGCGGATTGGCTGGCGCAGCGCGTGCTCGGCCCGGTCTCCGGGGCGGGTGCTGCGGCGGGCGTGGTCTTTGTGGTGGTGGTCGTGGTGATGTCCACGGCAGCGCACCTGATCATTCAGTCGCGCTCGGCGCGATCCGCTGTCCTGATTCCGATTGTTGTCTCGCTTGCCCCGGGAATTGGGGTCGATCCCATGGCTGCGGCCTTCGCCTCCACGGCGGCGGCTGGTTTCTGCCACACGCTCACGAGCTCCGCGAAGCCCGTGACCCTCTTCTCGGACGTCGAGGGTATCGAGACCTATCAGCCCAAGGACTTGCTCCGACTCAGCGCCTTCCTCGCGCCGCTGATGGTGGGCATGGCCCTGTTCTTCTCCTTTGTCATCTGGCCCCTCATGGGCATGCCGCTGTTCCTCTGAACCCGTTTCGTTCACTCTCCACAGAAAGCGAACTCATGATGGTTTCCCATTTCCCACAGAACATCTTGGTCGCACCCTCCGGCTTCAAGGAGTCCCTGGACTCCAACGCCGTGGCGGCCGCTATTCAGGCCGGCGTACGCCGTGCCGTACCCGGCGCCATGATTCGCGCCGTTCCGATTGCCGACGGCGGCGAGGGCACCGCGGAGACGCTGGCCACCGCCACCGCTGGTCACCTGATTCCCATGACCGTGACCGGTCCCGTGGGTCAGCCGGTCGAGTCCCACTACGCAGTTCTGGGTGGCTCCGCTAAGGGCACCGGGGTGGTCGAGATGGCTGCGGCGGCGGGTTTGCGGCTGGTGCCCAAGGACCAACGTGACCCGGGCGCTACGACCACGCGCGGCGTCGGCGAACTGATTGCCGCCGCGCTGGACGAGGGTCTGTTGAAGATCCTGGTCGGTTGCGGTGACTCCGGTACCAGCGACGGCGGTCTGGGTGCGCTCAAGGCCTTGGGCGTGGGCGTGCTGGATGCCGATGGCAACGAGGTTCCGGACGGCGGTTCGAATCTGGCCAAGGTCGATCGCCTGGACATGACTAATCTGCACCCGGCCCTCAAAGATGGCTCGGCCCAGATCACCCTGGCGCTGAATCCGCACAATGTGCTGACCGGGTCCAAGGGCGTGGCGCGCGTGTTCGGGCCGCAGAAGGGTGCAACGCCGGAGCAGGTCGAGCAACTCTCGGACGGCTTCGACAACTGGGCAGCCGTGCTCGGCCGCGACTGTGTGGAATCCGCTCGCGGTACGAGCTTTGCGCACGGCGTGGGCACTGGCGCATCCGGTGGTTTGGGTGCGGGCATGGCCGCGGTGGGAGCGGTTCTGATGCCGCGATTCCAGGCGCTACTGGACTCCGGTCTGGCCGGGATTGATCTGGACGATCTGCTCAGCAAGGCGGATCTGGTGATCACCGCTGAAGGTGCCATCGACTTCCAGACGCCCAAGGGGAAGGTTCCGGCGGAGATTGCCCGCCGCGCGACTCTGCACGGCGTGCCGGTGATCGGCCTGGCAGGAACGTTGGGCAAGGGCTCGCGGGACGTTTACGACATCGGAATTGATGCAATCGCATCGATTGTGCCGGTGCCCATGTCGCTGCAGGACGCCGTGGCGGATGGTGAACGACTGCTCATCGAGGCCACCGAGCGGCTCATGCGCACCCTGATTCTGGGGGCGAACATCGCCGCGGCACGGATGGGACGGGACCGGTAACTTTCACCGAGCGGCGGTCCGCGAGCCATTGCTGGGCCGCCGAGAATGGACTACTTCTTTCTGGTCGCCCGTACTGCGTCCGCCACGGTCGAGCCCGGGTGCTCCTTGCGGTAGGTCTTAAGCTCCTTGGGGTCAGCATCACCGGCCGGCCCCGGGGAGTGACCGAGGCCGCTGGGTACGAGTGCCCACACCAAGACTCCACATGTGGCGGATACGAGTGCGAGCGCCGGGTTCGACGCCGCAAAGTACGCGATGACCGCCAACACAATGAATAACAGGATCAGCGCGGACGGGATGTACTTCTTCCTATCCTTTCCTTCCTCTCCGATTGGCTCCACGGTAGGTGCCGCTGGAAGGGCTGTCATTGGTCATGTGGCCATTTTTTTGGTTCGCGCGTTGGTGGGGCAGGGAGGCGTCGGAATGTCGCGGGGCGCCGTCGTGTTGTTGTCTACGGAAAGTATCAGGGCCGCTGCCCGCGTAGCGGCCCGGTGAAGACTGTGGAAGGACACGCATGACCACTCTTTTTGACCCGCTGAAAGTGGGCCAGTACGAACTGAAGAACCGCGTGGTGATGGCGCCGCTGACCCGTATGCGTGCCGATGCCGACGGCGTGCCCACCGACATCATGGTGGAGCACTACGCGCAGCGGGCCTCGGCAGGTTTGGTGGTCGCTGAGGGTACGTTCCCGACCGTGGTGAGCCGCGGCTACGTCAACGAACCCGGCTTGGCGACCGACGAACAGGCTGCAGGCTGGGGCCGAGTGGCGGACGCCGTACACGAGCGCGATGGCTTGTTCTTCATTCAGATCATGCATGCCGGGCGACTGGTTCACCCCGCGCTGACCGAGGGTCAGCAGGGCGAAGCACCCAGCGCCATCGCACCCGGTCAGCCGATTCACATCCCCGGCGGTAAGGAAGAGACTCCCGAGCCCCGCGCCCTGGAACTCGACGAACTGCCGCGCGTGCGTGATGAATTCGTGGCTGCAGCCCGCCGCGCCGTGGACGCCGGTGTGGACGGTGTGGAACTGCACAGCGCCAACGGCTACCTGTTGCAGCAGTTCCTGACCCCCGCATCCAACCAACGCACCGACGAGTATGGCGGATCTCCCGAGAACCGTGCGCGCTTTGTCATCGAGGTGACTCGCGCGGTGGCTGAGGAAATCGGTGCCGATCGCGTGGGAATCCGCATCTCCCCGCAGCACAACGTGCAGGGTGCTGTCGAAGCCGATCACGAGGACGCTGTGGCCACTTACGAAACCCTGGTCGACGGCATCAAGGATTTGGGTCTGGCGTACCTGTCCATGTTGTACAAGGACATCGACAGTGAATTCGTGCAGGATCTGCGCACGCGTTTCGGCGGACCGTTCATGCTCAACAGCGGTTTCAGCGAGCACACGGATCTGGAAGAGTCCGAGCACATCGTGCAGGACAACATTGCCGACGCCGTGGTGGTTGGCCGGGCACTCATCGCCAACCCGGACCTGGTTGAGCGCTGGCGCGACGGCCTGGAACTCAACAAGCCGGACAGCAAGACCTTCTACGGCGGTGGGGCTCGCGGTTACACCGACTACCCCTTCGCGAAGGTGACGGTGCAGTAGGTCCTGCGCGCATCCTTGCTCCTAAGAGGCTTGGCTGTGCACGTGGTGGGCCGTTAGAGCCGCCGTTTACATCTCAGGGGCCGTTGGAACCCTTTTCCAAGCGGGAAGGGTTCCAACGGCCCCTGAAGTGTGTTCGAGGGTTCTAGCGCCCCACCAGATGCGGCCTACTCCTCACCCAGCAGCATCCGCGCGCCCTTCTCCCCGATCATCGCCGACGGCGCGTTGGTGTTTCCCGTGGTCACGGACGGCATGATCGATGCATCGACCACGTGGAGTCCTTCCACCCCGTGCACCTTGAGAGTCGCCGGGTCCACGACCGCCATCGGATCAGTGCCCATCCTGCAAGTGCCCACTTGGTGGTGGTAGGTGGTCACCGCCCGGTCCATGTAGGCGTTCTCTTCCTCCTCGGTGGCGAGGTCGGACTCGGGGTAGACCTCCCGCGCACCCCAGTCTTCGGCCAGCGGTGCGGTCCTGACCATCTCCCGCGCCTGCCGGAACGAGGCCCGCAGAGATTCTCGATCCCGCGGATCCGCGAAGATCTGCGGGTCATACTCGGTGGGATCCGTGCTGCTGGGCCCAGTGAGCCGAATCGTCCCGCGGGAGTATGGCCGTACCAGGCCGCTGTGCAGTGTGAAGGCATTGGCGGGCCCGGTCATGTTGTCGTCGTACATCGGGACGCAGAAGTGGATGGGCTGGGTGTCCGGCCGGTCTTGCTCCGGTCCCGAGTGCCAGAACAGGTGCGTTTGCGATACCGACTGCTCGTCAACTGTGTGATCGATGGTCCGGCTGGTGGCTTCGGCTATCACCGGCAGTAGTAGATGGTCGTGCAGATTCTCACCCACACCCGGCAGGTCAATGACCGGCTCGATTCCTACCTCTCGCAGATGGTCTGCCGGACCGATTCCGGAACGCATCAGAATCTTGGGGCTGTCCAGGGCGCCGGCGCACAGGATGACTTGATCGGCGCGGATGATTTCGCCGTTCCCTTCTTCCCTAGCCGCGGGGTCGTCCGATTCCACGCCTTCGACCTCTCGGTTGTCGCCCGAGTGCAGTTCCACACCGACCACCGCACCGTCCTCGAACAACAACTTCTCCACGATCGCCCCGGTGCGAACCGTGATCTTCCCCGCCTCGACCAGCGGCTTCACGTACGAGGTGTACGTGGTGCAGCGTTTTCCGTTCCGGATGGTTAGCTGCTCGTAAGAGACACCGTCCTGTTGGTCCCCGTTGTAATCGGGATTGAACTCCACGCCCACCGCCTCCGCCGCGGCAATGATTGAGTCGAAGATCGGGCTGCGTTCGTAGTCACCCACCACGGGAATCGGGCCGTGCGAGCCGCGGGGGTTGAGATTTTCTGGCGACGCAGCGCCGTCGTAATTTTCCAAGGCCTCGAAAACGGGGCCGACGTCGCTCCAAGACCACCCGTCGCAGCCCGCCGCGGCCCAGTCGTCGTAGTCGAGTGGGTTGCCGCGAACCCAGATGGATGCGTTGAGTGCGTGGGAGCCGCCCAAGACGCGGCCGCGCGGCCAATGGATAACCCGGCCGGAGGCGTGTTCTTGCGGGACGGTGAAGTAATCCCAGTCCTCGGCGCCGTGCCACAGTTCGCCCAGACGGGGGAGCTCTGCAATGGCGGGGTTCGTGTCCTGGCCGCCGGCCTCCAGAAGAGTCACGGTGTGACCGGCCGCGGCCAACCTCCCCGCAACGATGGATCCTGCTGTTCCTGCGCCAATCA
>JAKDKI010000087.1 GCA_030453435.1 Kocuria sp. | reverse complement strand
TTCTTCCTGCTGGACCGCAATCGCGGCGCGCGGGAATGGGCCTACGTGGTGGATTCATGGTCGCGCACAGGCTACCGGCTGGGCCAATGGCGTGTGTTCTTCCGCGGATTGGATTTGCCGCAGCATCGGCCGTACTTCGTGATGAATAGCACCGGCGAGATCGTGATCCGGATCCAGACCATCGGTCCGGACACCATTCGCGAGTACTGGGAGCTGATCGAGAAGCGGGGCATCGAGTTCCTGCACGGCTACCCATCCACGTTCATGTACGTGGCCAGGCTGCTCGATGAGGCGGACTTCGATACGTCCTGGCGCTTCAAGATCCGTGGTGTTCTGCCCGTCTCCGAGCAGTTCGGCCCGGAGCAGCGTGACGTCTTGCAGCGATTGTTCCCCAACGCGAAGCAGGCCGTGTTCTACGGGTTGAGCGAGAAATCGGTCTTTGCATGGCTCGACGACGACTTCGTCTACCACCCATACCCGCTGTACGGACACGTGGAACTCCTGCACCAGGACGGCAACCCGGTGGAGATGGGTGAGCGCGGGCGCATCGTGACCACCACCCTGGACGGACGAGGCATGCCGCTGGTCCGCTACGACACGGGTGACTCCGCGGAACTCGTCGGCCATGACGAGGTGGGCACGCCGCTGTTCAAGAACATCCTGGCGCGCAGAGGTCGCGAGGGTCTGGTCAAGGCAGACGGGCAGACCTTTTCCACCACTCCGTTCAACGTGCACGGTCACGAGTTCGAGTGCGTTCACCGGTTCAAGATCCGCCAGGACACCCCCGGTAAGGCGATATTGCTCGTGCAGCCTTCCAAGAAAGCGACCGCGGAAGAGTTGGAGCGGTTCCGGCAGCTCATGATCCGTCGCACTCAGAACCAGGTGGAGTTGGACTTCGAGCTCGTTGACGAGTTGCCGGCCACGTTGAACGGAAAGTTCACGCTGCTGGATCAGCGGATACCCAATGCACCCACGGTGTGGGCGTAGTCGGTCGACCAAGAGATCGTCGATGAATGAGGGCCCCACCAGTCGGTGGGGCCCTCATTCTTGTGCGCCGCCAGTGGCTACTTGGAGCTCAACTGATGACGTGCAATCGCAATCAGCGCCCCCACCAAAAGGCCCAGGAATGCTCCCACCGCAATCAGCATGATGGATGACGGGGATGAGGGATCCTGCGGCAACGAGGCTTGCCCCACGCGGTTCAGCTCCACAGTTGTGCCGTTCTCCTCGGCAGTGTCACCGAGATCGTCCACCTGTGTGCCCAACACATCGATCCAGGTCTGGGCCAATTGCTGTGCCTCTTCCGGCGACGACGATGTAGCGCTGACTCGCACTTCGGAAGTGTCCAACGGCACGGTGGACTTCACGTTCTGCAGCAAGGCCTCCGGGGTCTGATCGAGACCTAGCTCGTCGATCACGGATGCGGCGGTGGAGGTGGTACCGGAGATACTGCCAAAGGTAATGGCCTTCGATTTTGCCAGATTCTCACCGGCGAGAGCCTCGGTGGAATTCGTACCGCCATTGGCTACCACCACACCGGAAGCGGTGGAGGTGTAGCTGGTTCCCAGTACGGCACCGGCGCCCCAGCCGAGAGCCGCGCCCAGTGCAGCGGTAACCAGAATGACCCACCAGCTCCTGCGCAAAGCGGTCCAGAGATGAAAAGAACTGACTTCGCCGCGTTCGTACGCGCGCGAAGTTCTACCAACTGTTTGACTCATGACGAGTACGCTCCCCCTCAGCCCAGCCCTCAGCGTGCGCTGACGGGCGTTGCAATGATCGTGTGCACCGTTCCCCCCGGCACAGTCACTCAACTTCCATGGTAATCACTCTTCGCAGTCCCCCGTATTCCCATTTGTCCGTTGAAAGAGGGACAACTCCCCCACATGTGAGGGTTGTCAATTGGTCCATCTGCGTTTTGAATGATCTATGCCCGGCTACAGTGGTTACCAGTCAAGGGGATACGACTCTTCGTTTCAGGCGGCATGTCCGGGGGGTCATGCGGTCGGATTTCTTTGACGGGACTGAATAAATTGGGGGCCGCCACTGGTGCCACAGGTGCTGGACGGCGCGCAGGGGGAGAGAAGACATGCATGAATTTCGCGAGCCATGGGTGCTGCGGTGTTGATGGCTGGAGTGGCCATCGCAGCGATCTGTGTGGCTCTGGTCATCGCTGTGGTCCTTGGGTTGTGGCCCAAGCTTGCGGTGGCGTTATTGGTCACGGCCACAGTTATTGCCCAGACACTGCAGACCATGACCGGAAGTTCCCTGGTCGGGTATGTGGATGAGTTGGCAGTACTTGCTGCCATCGTTGTGTTTCCGGTGCGTCGGTTGTTGATCCACAAGTCTCTAAGATGTATTCACGCGTATTGGTTCTTTGCCGCCTATGCAATTCTCGGAATGGTTTCCGCGGTCATGAACTCGGTGCCCCCGAATATTTGGCTGCTGGGCGGCTTCTTGTTCCTCAAGGGGCCGTTGTTGTTGCTGGGCATCCTCCAAATCGACTGGCGGCGCGACGATATCCCCAAGATCGTCCGGTTTAGCACAGCAGCCCTGTTGGTGGTTCTGCTCTCTGCACTCATCAACGCGATGGCTCCGGAAGCCTGGAACGCCATCGTCGGGCGCCAACCCGTGAGCTACCGCCTCGGCATCCCCAGCCTCACCGGCATCTTCGACCACCCGGTTGGGTTGGGCTCCACCATGGGCCTCGCGTTCCTGGCGATTCTTTCCTACCGCCGGGTGGTGGAACGTTCACTCGTATCCTTCGTGCTGATGATCGCTACCGCTGCCGTGGGAATCCTGACGTTCCGCCGCAAATCGGTGGCCTCCGTACTGATCGTGGCAGTCGGCACCCGGCTTGCTCTGCCGGGCCTCAAAGCCAAGTCCATTCTCTTGCTTTCGTTGGTCATTCCCATTGCGCTCATCGTGGCTTGGGAACCACTCACCCAGGTCGTGGCCAGCACGTACGACGAGTACTTCACGAATATCGACTCCACGGCGCGCACCACCATGACCATCGATTCCGTGACGCTCGCGGCAGCGGCCTTCCCGTTGGGGGTGGGGCTGGGGCGATTCGGCTCAGCGGTGGCGGCCTCCAACTACAGTCCGCTCTATGACGAGCTGGGGTATACGCGTGTCTACGGCATGGGGCCCGGAGAGCGCGGCGGGTTTTTGACGGATACGTTCTGGCCTTCCATCCTGGCCGAAGCCGGATTCCTGGGATTGGTGTTCTACCTCGTGGGGCTCATCATGCTGGTTTACCCGGCTTGGCAGCTCATGCGTCGGTCGCCCCACCCCTACGTGCAATGGATCGGCACCGTAGTCATCGCCTGGATGGGACAGATGCTCATCGAATCCATCGCCGCCCCTGTTTTCACCGGACCACCCATGTTCGGCCCGGTTTTCGCCCTGGCCGGAGTGGCCGCCGCCGTCTACCTGCGCGAGAGTTCCTTCGGCCGCCCACTGCACGGCCACGCGGTGGATGAAATGCCACTTTCTCCGGAGGGATCTTCGCCCCATGAGATGGCCGTGTGGCGAGCACACGGCCGGCGACGCTATCAGGAGTTGCCATGAAGCACGTGATTGTCATGGGGCCCCGACCGGACTCCGCGGGTGGGATCGGGGTCATGATGGGCCACCTTTCACGGAGTTCGTCCGATAAGACTCAACTGCACTTCGTGGAATCCGGGGGAGCACCCGGGCCTCGAATCGGTCGGTTGGTGGCCTTCGGCAAAGCTCTGCTGACCTGCTGGGGGCCGGTGCCTGACGAGCCGGTGTTCCACGTGAACATCTCGACCAGGGGCAGTACCTGGCGCAAGCTACTTCTGACTGGAGTACTCAGGGCTCGACGTCGCCCCTACATCCTTCATCTCCACGGCGGCCGGTACCGCGAGTTTTTCAGGGATCTGCCCGCTCCGATAGCAACTGTGGTGCGTTCGATGTTCAGGAACGCCGGCGGCGTCGTCGTGCTGGGAAGCGTGTGGAAAACGTTCATTACGGGTGTCATGGGCGTGGCTGCGGAGAAGGTTCACGTCATTCCCAATGCGGTTCCGGGGCCGGACGAAGTGCCCGGGGACCGGGCGGAACCCTTGGTGTTGTTCACAGGCAAAGTGACTCGGGCCAAGGGAGTGGTGGAGCTGCTTGAGGCCTGGGAATCGTTGCCGGGCAACATCCGAACGCGATTGGTCTTGGCCGGAGACCTCCACGACCCTGACGGTGGAATCGCTCGTCTGCTCAGAGATACTCCCGCGGTAACCACCACAGGCTGGTTGACCGGGCCAGAGCTGGAAGAACTACTCGCCGACGCAAGCATCCTGGTGTTGCCTAGCCACGCTGAGAATCTGCCGCTGTCTCTACTCGACGGCATGGCCTGGGGGCTGTCCCCTGTGGCCACGGATGTGGGGTCCGTGGCCGAGGTGATCAAGGATGGCGAGAGCGGGTGGATTGTGCCCGTGAAAGATCCGGAGACGCTGGCTCACGTGTTGGAGTCGCTCCTTCTGGATCCGACCAAGCGAGAGGCCCTGGCCCACGCAGCGAGGGATCGTTGGGAAGAGCTCTACGACATTGCGCGATATCGAGACCGATTGGATGAGGTCTATCGACAGGTCACATAAGCGCTGAACACTGACAACAAAGTCGTGCATCGGTTCGGGGGAACCGATGCACAAGAAGGCTTTTCTAGGGGGACCAATGAGCTTCAACGCTCATGAGATTTTAAATAAGACGCTGGGGGACGACATACTCGCCTCGGCGGAGGCTGCCCTGCGTTTTGCGCGGGACCGCGATTTTACCGGCACGGATCCGTATGACGGATTGTTGTCGCCGGTGGCGCCGCTGTTGAAGGGCCGTTTGCCGCGGCAGGTGTGGGTTCAGGCCCACAAGCGACTGGGTAACTCGCTACGTTCGGCCACGCGGGTTCCCAAGGTCACCATGACCAAGGCGCTCGCGCTGTTCGCCATGGCTGAGCGCGGCGGGGGCCGTTCTGACCGTGCCCATGAACTGATTACGCGCATTCTGTGTACTCGCGGCAGCGGTCCTTGGGGTTATGAGTTCGACGTTCAGACCCGGTGGGCGCACTACCTGGCCAATTCGCCCAACGTGGTGGCCACGGTCTTCGCCTTGCGCGCGATTGCCGCGATGGACCGGCTGGACGAAGTCTCTGCGGAGACCACCACCTGGCTCGAGAATCTTGCCCATCCGGGCGGCTTCTTCCGGTACACGGAGGCCTCCGACCGTCTGGTGCACAACGGATCGCTACTGGCAGCGGAATCCCTGGCCATCCTGGGCGGTGACCGGAACCTGATTCAGCAAGCCATCACCCGCACCGTGGATGCCCAGGCCGCGGACGGCTCCTGGGCGTACGGCGAGGGCAAGGGGCTCGAGTGGATTGACAGCTTCCACACCATCTATGTGCTGGACTCGCTGTACTTCCTGGAGCAACAGGGTTTCGAGATCGGTGACTCGTACGAGCGCGGCCTGGCCTACTGGTACGCGCACTGCATGACCGTGGATGGCCTGCCTGTTTACAACGCGGACGAGACACACGCGTCCCATGACGTCCACAACGTAGCCACCACCGTGGGGTTCCTCGCAGGGCTGGCTCGCCGGGGAGATGTGGAGATCGACCCGGAACCAGCCATCCGTCACCTCATATCGCACCAGGAAACGGATGGGGGCTTCCGTAACGATCCCAAGTCGCTGCCCCACATGCGCTGGAACCAGGCCCATGCCAGCTATGCCCTGAGCCGTTGGGTGGGCCTCCTGGGTAGCGACCGAAGCGATGGCAGCGACCACAGTGCCCTTAGGGACCGTAGCCACCGTTCAGAGTCAGAGGAGGCACAGTCATGAGCTTGCTTCACCCCCACATCACCCGGCATCAGGCACGTGCCACACCGCCTCGCGCTAACCGTGTGGCCCCCACCAACCGTGTGGCTCCCGTCAACCGTCTGCTCGGGGCCCGCGTGGATCCGCTGACCATGGACGAGACGGTGAAAACCATTGAGGACCTCATCAAGAAGGATTCGGGTCACTACAATCACTTGGCCATGAACGCCGCCAAGCTGGTCTCGGCCAGCCACGACCAGGAATTGGTGGACAAGTTCGCCACCGCCACGGTGGTCACGGCAGACGGTCAGTCGCTGGTGTGGGCTTCCAAACTGTTGGGCGCGCCGTTGCCCGAACGGGTGGCCGGGATCGACCTGATGGACCGCCTGGTGGAAGCCAGCGTGGAGAAGGGGTACCGCATCTACCTGCTGGGTGCCACGGACACGGTGGTCCGTCAGGTGCGGTGGCGTTTCCTGGCACGCGGGGCCAATGTGGTGGGATGGCACAACGGTTTCTGGCGTCGCGAGGACATGACCGACCAGGATATGGCGGACGAGATCGCTCGCAGCAATCCGGACATCGTGTTCGTGGGCGTGCCGTCCCCGCTCAAGGAAGACTTTGTGTTCGCCCACAAGGACCGCACGGGCGCGGGTATCTGTGTGGGCGTGGGTGGTTCCTTTGACGTGGTCGCGGGCCTCACGTCCCGCGCCCCGAAGTTCGTGCAACGCATGGGCATGGAGTGATTCTGGCGCCTGGCACAGGAGCCGCGCCGCATGTTCAAGCGCTACCTGGTGGGCAATTCCAAGTTCGTGTGGCTCGTGGTGAGGGCACGATTGAACCGTGACTGAAGTCCCCGCGGCTCGGGCAACGCTGGGCAGCGCAGCCACGAGTCCCCCCGCAACCTCTCGTGAGGCACCCCGTCGGCCCGGGTCTCCCCGGCGACCGGGTGCCCCGATGAGTGCCGCCAAACAGTCCCTCTTGGTGCTGGGAATTCGCGTGGGTGGGGCCGTGCTCCAGATGCTGCTGGTTGCCACGGTGGCCTTGCGATTCTCGGTCACCGAGGTGGGCCTCAACGGCATTCTGTGGGCGGTCGCCCTGGTCGCGCGCATGGCCGGGCCCCTGGGGCTGGACGTCATGGGGCTGCGCTCGCAATCGCCGTTATGGGCGGATGGCCGGGACACTCTCGCGGTGAAACTTGGCCGCCGTTACGCTGCAGCGCTGGCGCGGGTATGGTCCGTGGCGTTCCTGTTGCTCGCCGCGGTGTGCGTGGCGTTGGCTGTTGGTGGCGGGCCGTGGGGCTGGGTTCTGGCCCTCGGGGTGGTCGCCACGGCCTCCGCATTCCAGCGGTTGTTCGTGGTGCAGCGCCAGGCGCGAAATTGGCCGTTGTTGGGCCAGTTCATGGAATCCATTGTGCTTCCCGCCCTCGGCCTGGTGGGTGCGCTGATCACGTCGGTCATCGCGCCGAACTGGCTGATCGCCTCCCAAGTCATGGCATTCGTGCTGGTCACGTTGATTTTGTACGCCGCCTCGCCCTCGGTTCAGGAGGGTCGCGCACGACGACGCCGCACGGCGTCGTCGACCTCGGACGTCCCGTTCACGGGACGTCACGCGAGGGCCGTTCCCAAGCCGGATCCCATGTACGTTCCCCGGCATGCCTCCGGTGCGCCCCGCCTCGACGACGCTGCCCACGCTCCCATTCCGTGGCGCCCGGCCCTGACCGTGGGTGCTGGCAATGCCCTGACGTCGCTGTGTGTGCGCGGACCCATGTTCGTGATCGGTGGGCAGTCATTGGCGGCGGCCGGTGTGTACGAGGTGGCGCAGAAGATTCAGTCCGGTGGCGCCATGGGAACCTCGGCCGTGGCCACGGTCTTCGCCCCGCGCATTGCCGTGGCGCTGCGCAAGCCAGCCGCGTTGATCAAGTTGCTGGTGCAGGCCGGTGGAAGTTCACTGGTGGTGCCGCTGGGACTCCTGGCGTTTTTGTTCGTGGTCGGCTCGGACGGGCTCGTGGCCGTGCTGGGTGATGAGTATCAGGGTGCGTGGGCGGCGTCGGTGGTGCTGGTGGTGTCCACGGTGATCAACGCAATCACGTCGGCGATGAGCAACGTGATGATGCTGGGCGGCCGCGAGCGGATGTTCGTGGTGATCGCGGCGGTTCAAATGTTGCTGGTGGTTGGCGGTGCATTGGTTTCCGGTGCGGATA
>JAKDKI010000422.1 GCA_030453435.1 Kocuria sp. | reverse complement strand
TGCAGCTCCCCCGACTGGACTCGAACCAGTAACCCTTCGATTAACAGTCGAATGCTCTGCCAATTGAGCTACGGGGGACCGTGCACATCTGTGCAACGAGAAGATACTTTACAGACCCTTGGCCGGTTCCTCAAATCCGGCTCGCCACAACGTGAACGTCAGTTACCGAGGAGGCTCCGCCGCTGCATCTCCAGGTCCAGAAGCTCCCGCTGTAGCGACTGGTACAGGGCCGATTCTTTCTGCGGGTCCGTGCGGTTCAGGTGTGCCAGCTTGTCCGACTTGGCGCGGTTGATGTGCATCTCCACCAGGCTCGTCAGCACACCCACCGCGTAGTTGCGGACCTGCTGCTCGGAAGAAGCGGGCAGTGGGGTCACCGACAACTGGGCAAGGTATCCGTGCAACGGTTCGGGCAGTTGCCCCCGCACGTGCTCGAGCCAACCCCGCCCTCCGCGAGGATCGTTCACGTCGTACTCGGGCCGCGCGGCCACGATCGCATCGTGCAGAGCCTGGTGCACCGGGTAACGCATTTCGGCGGACTCAAAATGACCCCAGTACGCGTCGGGCACCAAGTCAGGAACCTGCAAAACAACCTCCAGCGCCTCGCGTTCCATGCGCGCCACCGGCTCGCGTGGGTTGGGTAGCTGCACCTCGGTAGGGCGTTCCTGCTCCTGAGAGTCACCGGGCCGGTCCCCCGGGCGACCTGGAGTGCCAGAGCCGCGTCCGGACCCAACACGTCCCGACGAGAACTGCTGCGACTCATGATGCTGCGGCGCCCGCTGTTGCTGCCCTAGCCGCTGCGATGTCGAGCCCCGCTTGGTCGCGGCCGCCACCGCCCGCATCACCTCATCGGTCTCGATGCCCAGCCACCCGGACAGCTCCCGGGCATACGCCGGGCGCAAGGACGAGTCACGGATCTGCGCCACGATGGGCGCGCACGCCCGCATGGCCCGCAGTCGCCCCTCCAGACTGTTCACGTCGTAGTCGCGAATGGTCGCCTTCAAGGCGAATTCGAACAACGGGGTCCGGGTACTGACCAGGTCCCGCACGGCGGCGTCGCCGCGGGTCAGCCGCAGGTCGCACGGGTCCATGCCGTCCGGGCCCACGGCCACGTAGGTCTGCGCCACGAACCGCTGGTCCTCCTGGAAAGCGCGCAGCGCGGCCTTCTGTCCGGCGGCGTCACCGTCGAAGGTGAAAATGACCTCTCCCCCGGCGGAATCGTCGGAGAGGAAACGGCGCACGATTTTGATGTGATCCGCCCCGAAAGCGGTACCGCACGTGGCCACCGCGGTCTCGACACCGGCCAAATGGCAGGCCATGACGTCCGTGTAGCCCTCGACCACCACCACCTGCTTGCCCTTGGCGATCGCCCGCTTGGCCAGATTGATGCCGTACAGCACCTGGGACTTCTTGTAGAGCTGTGTCTCGGGGGTGTTGAGGTACTTGGGCCCCTGGTCGTCCTCGTAGAGCCTGCGCGCGCCGAAGCCGATGACCTCACCGGCCACCGCGTGAATGGGCCAGATCAACCGGCCACGGAACCGGTCGTAGAGACCTCGATTGCCCTCCGAGAACATGCCCGTGAGCTTGAGTTCCTGGTCCGTGAAACCCCGGTCCCGCAGGTGTTTGAGCAGGTTGGACCAGCCCTTGGGTGCGTAACCAATGCCATAGGTGCGCGCGGCGTCGTCGTCGAAACCGCGTTCGCCCAAGAACTGTTGGGCGGCCGTGGCCTGCCGGGTGTAGAGGTGGCGCTGGAAGAATTCCGCGGCGATCTTATGGGCGTCCAGCAGTCGCTGCCGGCGCCCCACTTCTTCGCGCTTGGGCCCCGAGCCCTGCTCGTAACGCAGCTCGTAGCCGATGCGCGCGGCCAGCCGTTCCACCGTTTCGGTGAACGGCGTGTGATCCATTTCCATGAGGAACGCGATCACGTCACCGGATTCATCGCAGCCGAAGCAGTGGTAAGTACCCATTTGCGGGCGCACGTGGAAGGACGGCGTGCGCTCGTCGTGGAACGGGCACAGGCCCTTGTAGGAACCAATGCCGGCGGGCTTGAGGGTCACGTACTGGTCGACGATTTCCTTGAGGTCGGTGCGTGAGCGCACCTCGTCTATGTCTTCTCGTCTGATCAGTCCCGCCACGCCTCTCATCCTAGGCAACGCGTCAAACTCGCCAGACCGCGGCGCGGGCCTGTGCAGCCCGGACGCGAAAGAGCGGCGTCGCCCGTCGGGACGACGCCGCTCTGATCAGTCGCGGAGCACGCGGAACCTAGCGCGCGGGAGACTCCTCGGGATCGATCACGACCCGCTTGTCGA
>JAKDKI010000421.1 GCA_030453435.1 Kocuria sp. | reverse complement strand
TGGCCTGGTCCAGGGCGGTGGTGTCATCGCCGTCGAGCTCGACCACGGTGAACACACGACCCTGGCCCTCAGTGACCTGGGATTCGAGGACCTGAGCGCCGTTCTGCTCGGCCGCGGAAGCGATCGCCTCGATCACGGACTGAGCACCCTCGCGGGTGG
Organism: Kocuria sp.; assembly: GCA_030453435.1. Classification (GTDB taxonomy): domain Bacteria; phylum Actinomycetota; class Actinomycetes; order Actinomycetales; family Micrococcaceae; genus Kocuria; species Kocuria atrinae. The sequence goes on along the minus strand of JAKDKI010000421.1, from coordinate 2,147 downwards.
CGTTGGTGGGAACTACTTCGAAAAGCTGGAGTGACATGGAGATTCCTCTCGTTGGTTGTCGGATTGCGTTAAACGCTACGCGCGGGCCGGGAGGCAACCCAAGAGAAAAGTCACACTGCGCAACATTGGGCGAAAACCCGGTTCAGGCGTTGCTCAACATGGGCGATCTATGATCAAGGGACCCTGCACCGCTTTCGATTGATCCCCGAAAGGACTGGGTCTGAACCATGTTTCATGACCAGAGCGTCATTTTCATCGACGCGGGCTTTTTACTGTCCGCCGGTAGTTCCACCGTGACCGGAACATCTCTTCGCGCATCCACCCGGGTGGATGCCGAGCAGCTCATCTCGGGGATCGTTGACATCACCCGCGAGAATTGCCATCTGGATCCCCTGCGTATCTATTGGTACGACGCGTCCCGGGACGGTGTGTTCAGCGACTGGCACAAGAAGATCTCCCTGCTCGACGACGTCAAGGTCCGACTGGGGCGCATCGGCGTGAACGGGCAGCAGAAGGGCGTGGACCTGCGCCTGGGTCTGGACCTGGTCGAGGTGGCCCGCAACGGTTCCGCCAAGGTCGCCTACCTCCTCAGCGGCGACGACGATCTGGCCGAAGCCGTGGAGGCCGCCCAGGACCTGGGCATGAAGGTGGTGCTGCTGGCGCTGGAGGACAAAAACCGTTACCTGGGCATCAAGTCCGTGGCGGAGCACCTGGCATACAAGGTGGACCGCATTATCGTGCTCCCGCAGGAGCTCATTCACTCGACCTTCACCCCGGCCACGCGGGCAGTGGTTCCGGGATCGGACCCGGGAACCGATGAGGAATCGCACCCCGCCGCTCATTCTGCAGCCGCACCGTCCGCCGGGCCCACACCGGGTCCGGGACCCTCGAAGGTCACACCGGCAACCCTGGCCAGTAAGAAGGCCACGTTCATCACGGTCAAGGAACCTGAAGTGGACCTCACCCACTTATTCGCCGTGGCGGAGGAGGTCGCCGAGAGCCTGGCCCGCAACTGGTACCAGACCACTCCGTTAGCCGAAGTGCAGTCCGTTCTGGAAGAGCGGCCGATCCTGCCCACGGAGATCGATTCCACCCTTCTGCGAGACTGCGCCGCACGCATCGGGGAATCGGACACCGACCTGCAACCCGTGCGGAAGCACCTGCGCAAGTGCTTCTGGGACACTATCGACGCGCTGGACTAACACGGCGGTGCTCTAGTCTGAAGCGTGTGAGTCACGAGCCAGTAGTTCCAGATCCCTCCGGCGATACGCCCCGCGAACCGTCCGGGAATCCGTCCAAGGACTCGCCCGCAACCCCAAAGCCGCATTCATCGAGTACGGCGGCAAGCTCCGATCAGGGTTCCGGGATCAATTGGGGATCCTTCGCTCGCAACGCCGTCCTCATCGTGGTTCTGATCGTCATGCTGTGGTTGTTCTTCAACGTGCAACTACCACCGGCCGATCAAATGCAGGCTCGGATCGAGGGTTTCGGCTGGGTGAGTTGGCTGGTGTTCATCGGCCTCTACGCCGTGGTCGCCCTGACACCCATTCCCGTGACCATCATGGCCGTGGCCGGCGGGTTGATCTTCGGAGTGGTGCTGGGCAGCCTGTTTTCCGTGATCGGAGTGTTGATCGGATCCTGGGGTGCATATTGGTTGGCCCGCGCGTTGGGCACCGACGCCGTCCGCAAGGTGCTCGGCAAGTACAGCGAGAAAATCGAGAGCCGCTTGGACGGAGCTGGATTTGAGGCCGTGTGCACACTGCGCCTCGTTCCCGGCATCCCCTATTGGCCGGTCAACTACGGCAGCGGGGCATTTGGCATCACGCAGCGTGACTTCCTGGGGGCCAGCGTGATTGCGGTGATCCCCGGGCAGGTCTCACTCGTGGCGTTGGGGGCGTTCGTCGCGGACCCCACGATTTTCCACGGCACCGTGGTGGTGCTCTCGTGGATCGTGGTGCTGGTCATGACCGTGTGGGCGTATAAACGGTGGAAGGCTGCTCGGCACTAGGTGAGATGTGGCGTGAGGGCGGCGGAGCGGCGTCATCGTCCGGGGTGAAGCGACCGAGCGGGACGTTGGCGGCGAGAAACGGGTCCAGAAATGGGAAGAACCCCCGCGTGTAGAAGCCACGCGAGGGTTCAGTGGCTCC
>JAKDKI010000086.1 GCA_030453435.1 Kocuria sp. | reverse complement strand
TGAGCGCATCCACCAGCTGATCCACCGACCGCAGGTCCAGGTTGTTAGTGGGCTCGTCCAGAATGAGTAGCTTGGGAGCGGGTTCCGAGGTCAGCACCCGCGCCAAGGCAACGCGCAGCAGTTCACCGCCGGATAGTTCACTCATTTGCTTGTCAGACTGCGCACCTCGGAACAAGAATCGGGCCAGGGTCTCGCGGCACGCATGCTCGGTTGCCGCTGGGTTGGCCAGCTGCAGCTCCTGAACCAAAGTCAGCTCCGGACGTTCCACGGTTAATCGCTGCGGGATGTACCCCACGGGTGATAGTCGGTAGCGCACGGTCCACGGGGCGACACCCGCTAGATCCGCATCGCGTGGCCCCTCGGCGGAATCGGCGGAATCGGCCGTCCACGCGACCACTCGTTCAAGCAACATGGTCTTCCCGGAACCGTTCCGACCGGCCAGCCGCACCCGTTCCGGGCCGGCCATATCGAGCCGTTCGGTGTCACCATCGGTAAGGGATCGCTCCAACTCCAGCACCTTGGTCCCATTGGCCACGACGGTCTGGGGCAGCTGAACGCGGATGTGCCGATCCGCACGCAAGGCATCCCGAGCTTCAGCTGCCGCAGCAGCGGCCGTCTTCTCCCTGTCGGCAAGGATGCCGCGTAACTTACCCGCCTGAACCTGAGCCGACATCGCATCGTTGCCCATGGCCATGCCGGGCTTACGCTTTTGTCGCTTGAACTTCTCGCCCCGGGTCACCCGATGGCTCAGCTTGGTCTCCTCTTCGACACGCTCCCGCTTCTGCTTCTTGGCCTCAGCCTCCGCGCGAGAAACTTCGCGCAGCGCCGCCTCCTGTTGGGTGGCCAGGTAGGTCTCGTACTCGCTGTACGTGCCACCGAATTCGGTGAGCCGCCCGTCCCGCAGTTCCACGATTTGATCCACGAGCTCCAACAGTTGCCGGTCGTGGCTCACGATCAACAGCGACGCCTTCCACCCCCGCACGGTCGCGAACAGGTCCTCGCGTGCGGCGGTGTCCAAATTGTTGGTGGGCTCGTCCAGCACGGTCAGTTGCGCCCGCCGCAGCACCGCTCCGGCCAGCGCAGCCCGCACGATCTCACCGCCCGACAGCTCCGCAACGCACCGTGCCAGGTCGGTGGGAAGCCCGCGCGCGGCCAGTTCCGCCTGCGCGCGCTCCTCGATATCCCAGTCATCGCCGACGACGTCGTACTCCGCCTCCTCCACACTGCCCGCCTCGATCGCGCGGAGACTTTTCAGGATGCGGTCGATACCCAGAAGTTGGGCCATCGTCCATTCGGATTTCGCGGTGACGTCCTGAGGGACGTGCGCGATGCTGGCTGCGCGGTGTAGCGACCCTGCCGTCGGGGCGAGTTGTCCCGTGAGGACTCGCAGCAGCGTGGACTTGCCGCTTCCGTTGTCGCCGACCAGCCCGGTAACTCCTCGCGGAACGGAACCGGAGAGATCGGTGAAGCACTCCGTGCCATCAGCCCAGGTGACGCCGAGGCCGCTAAAGGTAATGAGTGTCTGTTGTGAATGGGTCATGTGGATCTCCTGAAAAGAAAGAGGATGATCCGCTGCCGCGCCATGAAATGGCCCTCAGCAACCGCCTACGAAAGGCGAGCAAGAAAGAGAAGGGTCAGAGCGGCGTCGTCAATTAAGGAACGAAAGCGTGAAGAAGCGCGTGCAGCGGCGGGCTCAGAGAGAACCGGCAAGCTTCACAGCGCACACCTTTCGTGGACAACAAGACCCGAGAAGCGTAACCCCGGGCCGGCGAGAAATCTAGTGCTCCGCTTGGCCTGCGGGGCGGGTGAACGCGAGCCACATGGTGGGAATGACCTTCTGATCAGTGATTTCACCCATGGCCATGCGGTCGGTCAGCTGACCGCTGTAGCTGGTGAGCATGAGTCGGGTCATGTCGGACGCAGGGATCGTGAACTCCAGGTGTTGGCTCTCCGCTACGCGGCCCAGCGCGTTTTCAACGGCGCCGTAGAGCTTGTTGCGCAACGGTCGGACGACATCGCGAACTTCACTCGAGCGGAATGCTGCGAGGAACAGCTCGAGGCGGACGGCCTGCACGTTCATGTTGGACGACTGGTCCGTGACGCCTTCGATGATGCGGGTGACGACCTCCTCGGTGCCGGCGTCGGAGTCGAGCCACTGCTCCAGTTCCGAGTCGAGGCGCTCGATCAGGCTTTCCACCAGGTTCTCGAAGACCGCCACCGCCAGATCCAGTTTGGTCGCGAAGTTGGAGTAGAAGGCTCCGCGCGTGAAGCCGGCGGCCGCGCACAGCTCGCCGATGGAGGCGCCGTCGATCCCCTTCTCGGCGAAAACCCCCGCCGACGACGCCACGAGCCTCCTGCGCGTGGCCGTCCGGGACCGCTTGTCCGCGTCCTCGTCCGTTCCGTGTGACGTCTGGTCAGTCACTTTTACTCGCTCCCTCTTGCCGCCTCGATACATCAGTGTATCGTGAATGTGAAAACTCGATACAGTAATGTATCCAAATCACATTCAGGGGAACTATGGCAGACGGCAAACTAGGCGCGCGCGCCTCTCATCAAGCAGCGGGGCGGCAGCGCGGACCGTTCTATTCGGCAACGTTCTGGGCGCTTCCGGCGGTGGTCATCATGGTCCTGGCGGTCCTCGGAACGGCCCTGTATCTGGGTGGGTTGTCCAATCCGGCAGGTCACCTCAAGGACTTCCCGGTGGCCATCGTCAATCAGGATCGCGGGGCGGACGTGCCGCGAGAGGGCGGTGGAACCGAGAAGCAGAATTACGGTCACCGCATCGAGGACGGTTTTGCATCCGAGGCGGGTAAGGATGAGCGGCTGGATCTGCGTCGGCTGGATTGGGATCAGGCGCAAGACCAATTGGAGCGCGGCGAGCTGTTCGGAGTGGTGGTCATCCCGGAGTCCTTCTCGGAGGACACGGTGAGCATGGTCAGGGGCTCTCTGACGCAGGAGTCTGCGGCTCGGCCGGAAATCACCCTGTACACGGACCCGCAGGCAGGTTCTCTCGGGACTCGGATCGCCACGGAGGCTGTGCAGCCGGGGCTGGAGCAAGCCAGCTCCACGATGGGTGAATCACTTGTGAAATCTGCGCAGTCCGCCCAGCAGCAGGCCTACGAGCAGGTGCTGTCGGAACTCGAATCGCAGCAGGATCAGCAGTCCGAAGAACTGGCCCGGTCGGCTGCGCAGGGCGGTCCTGCCGTGCAGCAGTTCGCGCAGCAACTTCAGGAAGCCCAGGCCAACACTCCCAAGCAGGTGGCGGATCAACTAGCACCCAAGGTCAGCTCCGTCTCAACGGATCTGTTGCGGGATCCGGTGAACGTGGACACCAAGCCCTATCAAGAGCTTGAAGAGGGCACAGCGTTGGGGATGGGCGCGTTCTACTACGCGATTATCCTGCTGGTGATCGGTCTCTCCGGGTCCATCGCCGTCAATGTTCTGATGGATGCCCGCATGGGCATGGCGCCGTTCGAAATGGGTCCGCTGTTCCGAGACTTGCCGCGCGTGGGTCTTCCGCGGTGGTTGAACTTCCTGATCAAGTGGGGCCTGTTCACCGTGGCAGCAGGACCCACCTCAGCCCTGATGCTGTGGGTCGCCGCAGGCGTGGGTATGCCGGTGCCGCATGGCCTGGCGCTGTTCTTCGCGGGCTGGCTGTCGCTGTCCGCAGTCTCTGCCGTGGTGTTCGCGCTCATCACACTGGGCGGCTCGGCAGGCATGTTGATCTCGATGGTCTACCTGGTGTTCATGGGGCTGCCGACCGCGGGCGCCGTGGTGCCGTTGCAGGCGGTGCCGGACTTCTTCCGGATCATCGCCCCCATTGAGCCGCTGCATCACATCTTCATGATGGTGCGATCGCTTCTGTACTTCGACGCCAATGCGGATGCCGGGTTGCGGTCGGGGCTGATCGGGATCTCTCTGATCCTGCTCGTCGCCGTTGTTGTGGCACTGATGGCGGGGTGCGCCTATGACCGCAAGTTTGGTCACCGCGGTTCTCGCGGGCCCGGCAAGCATTCTGCGGGCCACGGGGAGTCGCAGGCCACAGATGCTGCGGAAGCTGGAGGTCAGCCGGTGGTGAAGAGTGGGGAAAACCTCAATGCAGTGGTGGGCTCCGGACTTTAGGCTGGAGCTAACGGGAAACCCCCGCACCCTCCACCGCCGGTGGATCACAACCTTGACGGAGATGCCATGAGTTACGAACCGCAGCAACCTCGCCCGGACTACCGCTCCGGCGGTGCCGGCGGCTACGACAACTACGACACCCACCGCCGGACCGGTTCCAGCGGTCCTCAGAACGATGAAAAGACCGTGGCCATCCTGACGCACCTGTCGGGACCCATTGCCGCCATCATCTCGGTGGGTTGGCTGGGCTTCCTGGGCCCGTTGATCGTGTGGTTCATCTACAAGGACAAGAGCCCGTTCCTGCGTGCCGCATCCGCCGGCGCGTTCAACTTCAACGTGACCCTGTGGATCATCAACGTGATCGGTTGGATCTGCATCTTCACGGTCATTCTGATCCCGGTTGGATTCATCTTGATCGCCGCCTACTGGGTGTTGCTCCTGGTCTGCCATATCGTGGCCGCCGTTCGTGCCAACAACGGTGAGGTCTACCGCTACCCGATGCAGTTGCCCATCCTGCGCTGAGCGTGGTGAGCGGCGGCTAGTTGGCCGTAGCTCTGAGACATCAAAAAGCCACTCCGGTTCGCCCGGAGTGGCTTTTTCGTGCCCGGGATCTTGAAGGTGGCCTAGGGAAGCCACAGATTCAGCTTCGATGGTTGCCAGGGTGCGGTTCAGCGGGCGGGGAGTCCACGCAGCAGTGCAGCCCGCCATTCGAGCCGCGGCTAAGTTGTTGAACAATCCCTTGCTCGAATTGTTGAACAACCTGTAGTCTTCCGGCAACACGTCAATCTGTGACCCCAGTCACCCCGACCCATCGGATGAAGACATGTCGACAGAAGCACCCCAGTCCGGGCAGCCCGACCAGCCCTCTCAATCCGGTACCGAGCCGGTCAAGACGAACTCCGGCGGCCACCGCACCGCGCTGCTCGGTGCCATGTTCCTCATGGCCACCAGCGCCATCGGCCCCGGGTTCATCACCCAGACCACGGTGTTCACGGTCCAGCTCGGGGCGGCGTTCGCGTTTGCGATTCTGGTGTCCATCCTGGTGGACATTGCCGTGCAGCTGAATGTGTGGCGAGTGATCGGCGTCTCGGGCCGGCGCGCGCAGGAACTGGGCAGTCAGGTGCTGCCCGGCGCGGGTATTGTGCTGGCGGCCCTCGTGTTCGTCGGCGGAGCCGTGTTCAACATTGGCAACATTGCCGGAACCGGGCTCGGCCTCAACGCGATGCTCGGGGTGGACCCCAAGATTGGCGGCGCCATCTCCGCGGCCATTGCGATTCTCATCTTCCTGTCCAAACGAGCTGGCATGGCACTTGATCGGATTGTGGTGTTGCTGGGCGCCATCATGATCTTGCTGATGCTCTACGTGGCGATCGTGGCCGCCCCTCCGGTGGGCCTGGCGCTGAAGAACACCGTGCTCCCCGAGGAAATCGACTTCCTGGTGATCACCACGTTGATCGGCGGCACCGTGGGTGGCTACATCACCTACTCCGGTGCGCACCGCATGATCGATTCCGGTGTGAGCGGTGTGGAAAACGTCAAGCAGATCAGTCGGAGCTCCGTTCTGGGCATCCTGGTCACGTGCATCATGCGCGTGCTGTTGTTCCTCGCCATTTTCGGCGTGGTGGCCGGCGGTGTGGCGCTGACCAGCGACAACATGGCCGCCGAAGCGTTCGGGGCCGCCGCCGGCGAGATCGGCGTGCGGATCTTCGGTGTGGTGCTGTGGGCCGCGGCCCTGACGTCCGTGATCGGGGCGGCCTTCACGTCCATTTCCTTCGTGACCACGTCCTCCGGCAACCCGCGGACCCGGAACCTGTTGACCGTCGCCTTCATTTCCGTGTGCACCGTGGCGTACCTGTTCCTCGGGCAGGCTCCGCAGACCCTGTTGATCTTCGCGGGAGCGTTCAACGGTCTGATCCTCCCGTTCGGTTTCGCCATCCTGCTGTGGGTCGCCTGGCGCCGCAGGGACTTGCTGCACGGGTACGTGTATCCCACGTGGCTCCTGATCATTGGCGTGCTCGCGTGGCTGCTCACCCTGTTCCTCGGTTGGAACTCCCTGGCCGGGCTCACCAAGTTGTGGAGCTGACGGACATGAAAACCACGGACCACGTAGACCTGGCACGTCTCACACCCCGAGAGGCCAGGGAACGATTCCGCCGCGGCCTGCTGCGTCCCACGTCCGGAATCTCCGCCGGATACGCGCAGGCCAACCTCATCATCGTTCCGCGTGAACTTGCTTTCGACGTGCTCTTGTTCGCCCAACGCAACCCCAAACCGTGCCCCGTCCTCGGGGTGTTGGACGCGGGGGAGACCACCGGCGAGCTGCTCAAGGACGGTGACATCCGCACGGACCTCCCGCAGTACGTGGTCTATAAGAACGGCCGCGACATCGCCCGCCCCACGGACATCACCGAGTACTGGCGTGACGACCTGGTCACCTTCATGGTCGGCTGTTCCTTCACGTTCGAGGACGCCCTGCTGAACAACGGCATCCGCATGGCACACAACGACCAGGACGTGAACGTTCCCATGTACCGCACCAACCGGCGCTGCGAACCGGCGGGGTCTCTCTCCGGCCCGCTCGTGGTCTCGATGCGTCCGGTTCCCGCGTCCCAGGTGGCCGACGCCGTTCGCGTCACCTCTCGCTATCCCGCCGTCCACGGCGCTCCCGTGCACGTGGGCAACCCCGAGGAGCTGGGAATCAACGACATCAACCAGCCGGATTTCGGCGACCCCGTCCGGATCGAGCCGGGTCACATCCCCGTTTTCTGGGCGTGCGGTGTGACACCGCAGGCGGCCGTGATGGAATGCCGGCCGCAGTTCGCGATTTCTCACGCACCGGGGCACATGCTCATCACGGACGCCAAGGACTCCGACTACCAGGTGCCCTGAACCGCTATTCCACGTGGTCCAACAACTGTGCTTCCGCGAAACTCAGATACTCCCGCAGTGATTCGGCAGCCCGTTCGCGTTCACCGGCCTCCAGCAGCCGCAGCAGTTCGGCGTTGCGGTCCACGTAGTCCCCGTGGAAACCGGGATCCGTGGACATCGAGTGGAACATGAGCCGCATGCGCGCCAGCAACCGGTCCATGGTCGTGACCAGGGTGTCCGAACCGGTCAGATCCATGAGCCCGCGGTGGAAACGCTGATTGGCGTCAGCCATGCCCATAATGTCCCCGGCCGCACGAGCAGCCCGAGCCGCCTCGATCACAGACCACAACCCCGTGAGCACCTGCTCCGAACAGGAGCCCCACAACACCGCCCCCGGCTCGATGATCCGCCGCGCGTTGTAAATCTCCCGCACATCGCCGGCAGTCGGATGTGCGACGAAGACCCCGCGATTGGGCACGCGATCAACCAGCGACTCCTCCGCCAGCATTGTGAACGCCTCGCGCAGCGTGTTCCGCGAAACGCCCAGTTCCTGGGCAATGACGTGTTCCGACAGCTTGGTCCCGGGGGCCAAATGCCCTCCGGAAATGCGCTCGCGCAGCCGGCCTGCCGCGAGTGCGCGCGCCTGCGCGCGGTGCGCACCGAGCGGCGTCGGCGGGCCGTGGACGGGGGCAACCGGTGCCGAGGGGGGTTCGAGTGCGAAGTTACTGGTCACCGGCCCATCCTCTCACCGCGCTAGGCGATCTCGCCCAGCGCCTGCCCCTTGCGGACGGCATCGCCCTCGTTCGGCTCGCCACGAGTCAATGTGCCGGAGCGATGCGCGCGCACGGGAGTCTCCATCTTCATGGCCTCGAGCACGAGCACGGTGTCGCCCTCGCTAATGTTCGCGCCGTCCTCCGCCGCCCACTTCACGACCGTCCCGTCCATGGGCGCGGCCAGCGTGGTGTCCGAGGCTCCATGTGCGGTCGACGCCGCCACCGCCTCACCGCCCGCGCCAGCACCACCGCCGTGCAGCAGCGCCTA
>JAKDKI010000420.1 GCA_030453435.1 Kocuria sp. | reverse complement strand
GCCCTCCGGCTATGACTCGAACGGGAAGTGAGAGCTACATATGTCACGCAAGAAGAAGGTTTTGGCCATTGTCTTGGCCGGCGGTGAGGGCAAACGTCTGATGCCGCTCACGGAGGACCGGGCCAAGCCCGCGGTTCCCTTCGGTGGCGGTTACCGTTTGATCGACTTCGCGCTGTCCAACCTGGTCAATTCGGGGTACCTGCAGATCGTGGTGCTCACCCAGTACAAGTCCCATTCCCTGGACCGTCACCTCTCGGAGACCTGGCGTCTGTCCACGCAGCTGGGCAACTATGTGGCCTCGGTGCCGGCGCAGCAGCGCCGCGGCAAGGACTGGTTCCTGGGTTCGGCCAACGCGATCTTCCAGTCCATGAACCTCATTGATGACGCGGATCCTGACATCGTGGTCGTGGTGGGCGCCGATCACGTGTACCGCATGGATTTTGCGGACATGGTGGACTTCCACATCAACTCCGGAGCTAAGGCGACCGTGGCCGGTGTGCGTCAGAACATGGACATGGTCACCTCCTTCGGCGTGATCGAGACCGATCCCAACGATGTCACCAAGATCAGCCGGTTCGTGGAGAAGCCCGAGTCCACCACCCCGCTGCCCGATGACCCCAATTCGTTCCTGGCCTCCATGGGTAACTACGTGTTCGACCGTGACGCGCTGGTGGAAGCCCTGCGCTACGACGAGCAGCAAGAGGGCACCAAGCACGACATGGGCGGTGACATCATGCCGTACTTCTCCGATCGCGGAGAAGCAGCGGTCTACGACTTCACCAACAACAACGTGCCCGGCTCCACCGACCGCGACCGCCAGTACTGGCGCGACGTGGGCACCTTGGACTCCTACTACGACTCCCACATGGACCTGATCCGTCCGCTGCCGGTGTTCAACCTGTACAACTACTCTTGGCCGCTTTACACCCACCAGATCATGGCCCCGCCGGCCAAGACCGTGCGCGGCCCCAATGGTCAGCCGGGCGTGGCCCTGGATTCGATTGTCTCCCCCGGTGTGCTGATCACCGGTGGCCGCGTGGAGTCCTCGGTGCTCTCCCCCAAGGTGGTCGTGGAACACGACGCCCGGGTTTCGGAGTCCGTGATCATGCAGAACGTCCGCGTGGGCGCCGGGGCCCAGGTGCACCGGGCCATCATCGACAAGAACATGGTGATCCCCCCGGGAGCCACCATCGGCATCAACCGCGAAGAGGACCTGGCCCGCGGGTTAACGGTCACCGATTCCGGATTGACGGTCGCGCCCAAGAACTTCAAGTTCGAATGCTGACATCACGCCGCACATGAGCGAGTGCCCGGGTCGGAAACGGCCCGGGCATTTCGTTGTCCCCGGCGTGACCAGCACCCCATTAACACCCCTATTAGCACCCCGACCAGCACCCTTACCACCCACCTACTGGCCCCCGCCCAGGTTGTGCTGCCTAGAATGATGCATATGGTGCAAAGTTCCCTGACCCGAGCCGAAGCAACGACCCGTGCGGAACAGATCAGGGTGGCCTCCTATGACGTCACGGTGGATCTGTCCGGCGCGTTGGATTCGGAGCAGACGACGTTCGGATCCCAGGTGACCGTCCGTTTCACCGCGGAGGACGGTGCGGAGACGTTCATCGACTTCATTCACGATTCCATTTCGATGGTTGAGCTCAACGGCGATGAGCTGGACGTTGATGATGTGGTGGAAGGTTCCCGCATTCGCCTGCCCGAACTTGAGGGCGCCAATGAACTCACCGTGGTCGGCCGGGCCCTCTACTCCCGTTCCGGCGAGGGCCTGCACCGCTACGTGGACCCCCAGGACGGCAGCGTCTATACCTACACCCAGTACGAACCGGCCGATTGCCGGCGTGTTTTCCCGGTGTTCGAACAACCCGATCTGAAGGCATCCTTCACGTTCACCGTGATCACTCCCCCGGAATGGATTGCCGGTTCCAACGGGGAGCTCCTCACTTCTGAACCCGCCGGCACCAGTGACGTACCCGGCGCGATCGCCCACGAGTTTGCGCCCACCGAGTGCATCTCCACCTACATCACCACCATCCTGGCCGGCCCCTACACCAAGGTCACGGACGAGTGGCAGGGCGCGGACGTCCAGGGCGAGACCCAGACCGTCCCCCTGGCCCTCTACTGCCGGCGAGCGCTCGCCGAGCACCTGGACTCGGACGAACTGTTTGCCGTGACCAAGCAGGGCTTGGATTTCTTCACCGATTTGTTCGCCTTCGACTACCCGTTCGGCAAGTACGAGCAGGCGTTCGTGCCGGAGTACAACCTGGGCGCGATGGAGAATCCCGGTCTGGTCACGCTCACCGAGGA
>JAKDKI010000419.1 GCA_030453435.1 Kocuria sp. | reverse complement strand
ACCGGGAAGTAGCCGCCCTTGGTGTGGGTCTTGTTGGCCAGGTTGCCGCCCTCTTCCTTGCGACCGGAGTTCCAGGGAGCCTCTTCCGAGTCGATCTTGTAGAAGGTGCTCTCCGGGGAAACCTGGAAGCGAGCGTCGTCGAACACGAAGAACTCGGCCTCGGAGGCGAAGTTCGCGGTGTCCGCGATGCCGGTGGAGTTCAGGTAAGCCTCGGCGCGCTCGGCCACGCCGCGGGGATCGCGGTGGTAGGGCTCGCCGGTGCGGGGGTTCACGATGGAGCAGGTGACCACCAGGGTCTTCTCCACGCGGTAGGGATCCACGAAAGCGGACGTGGGATCCGGAATCAGCTGCATGTCCGATTCAGCAATTCCCTGGAAGCCTCGGATGGAGGAACCGTCGAACAACTGTCCGTCGGTGAAGAAATCGTTGTCCACCGACTTGGCGGGCAGGTTGAAGTGCTGCTGCACACCCGGCATATCGGTGAATCGGAGGTCGACGAAAACGACTTCCTCATCCTTGATGTAGGCGAGGACTTCCTCGGCTGACTGGAACATGGACCTGTTCTCCTTCTGTATGGGCGTCCCGATCAGCGACAGCGTCACCCTGGAGTGACCACCGCGCTCGGTTCTGATGTCCATCCTAAGAACCTGGCATTGCCCGTCCGTGACACCAATGTTTCAACCATGTAACACGTGCGTAGGCGCGCGGTCGCATGGCCAACCTGGAATCCCGGACAACACCGACCGGTCGGTACTCACTCAGTCTACTGGGAATGGCTGAGTGAACAGAGGAAGGGCAGATAGGCTGAGAGCATGATTTCACGGCAGGATCTTGGCTCCTGGCTCGAAGGCGGGCCTTCGCGCACCAATGAATATCCGGGCGAACGTCTGGGCAGGCCCATTGACGGCCCGGCTTCCGTGGCACGGTTCGTGCCGCGGGTTTTCGGTCTGTGCTTCGACTGGATCGTGGCCATGGTGATTGCCAACCTGTTCCTGGCGCAATGGAACCAGAACGGGCTCATGAACCTTGCCGTGCTGTTCGCCCTCAACGTGCTCATGGTGGGAGCCTTCGGCCGCACCCCGGGGCACTGGGTCATGGGACTACAGGTACAGACGATGAATGGCCGCCCCTCCGGTTTCGGCAAAGCGGCCATTCGGTCGTTGTTGCTGTGTCTCGTCATCCCCCCGGTCATTTACGACCAGGATCAGCGTGGTCTCCACGATCGGGCAGTGGGAACCATTCTGGTGAAGGTGCGCTGACCTTCACGCTCCGGGGGATCAGCGTCCGCGCATGGCCTTGCGGTCTGGGCGGGCCTTCATGGGATCAATGCCCTTGGGGATCGGCAGGCGGTTCTGCAGCGTGTTCAAACGCTTGTACACCACGTGCACTTCCTGCTTGGTCAGGGTCTTGTCGAGCTTCTTCAGGTGCTTGGCGAGCTTGCTCAACGGCACCTGGTTCTCGCCGTTGCCGGACTTGACCACGTGAATCGGCACGTTCTGAATGACGGGGCCAATGCGGCGGCGTTCCTTCTTGACCAGCTTGTCCACGCGGTTCACGGGGCCTTCGGTCACGAAGACCACACCGGGGCGTCCCACCACGCGGAACAGCAGATCCTTGGACTTGGGGTCCATGGCGGCGGGCTCTTCCTCGATGATCCAACCGCGCTTGAGCGTGGACAGTGCTGCACCCGCGGCACCGGGCTGACCGTCAATTCGTGAGAACGCGGCACGCTCGGCTCGTCTGGACAGCAGGATCACCGCGGCAAGAATGCCGAACGGAATGCCGATCAGCAACCACGTGAGCCAGTTGCCCAGCAGCACACCGATCAGCAGGAACACCAGCAGCACGCCCAGACCCAGCAGGATCATCCAGAGCAGGATGTTCGGTTCCCGCTCCTTGGTCATCTGGAAGACTTGCTTCATCTGGGCAAAGATGCCCGGGCCCTTCGCCGCTTTACGCTTGCGCTTCTCCTCGCGCTTTCGTTCGCGCTCGACAGCACGGGCTGTGGATGAGGTGCTAGGTGACACTTTTGTTCCTCGCGATTGCTGGTAGGGGATTGCGGCCATTCTAACCGCTGACGCGTTGCCTTGAGTCGTTCTGGGGGTACGCAGGGCACAAGACGACGACGCCGCCCGGCCGGGCGGCGTCGTCGTACCGGAAGTGCGTGGTCAGCTCAGGCGAGCGACCAAGGAAGAAGCCTCCTGGCTGGCCGAACCCGAATCGTCGATGTGCGACAGGTGCTCGGGGATCTCGCGGCCCATCTTCTTCATGGCGCGCGCCCACAGCTTGCCGGCGCGGTAGGAGGAACGCACCATGGGACCGGCCATCAC
>JAKDKI010000085.1 GCA_030453435.1 Kocuria sp. | reverse complement strand
GTGCCCTCGTAGGTGGAGACGACTTCCATGTCCGTGAGGTGGCGGCCGATGTGGTTCTCCAGGAGGATGCCGTTGCCTGCGAGCATGTCGCGGGCAGTACGGCACATGTCCAGGGCCTTGCGGGAGGTAAACATCTTGACCATGGATGCCATGGCATCGGTGAGCTGGTCGTTCTCCGCCAGGTGAGCCATGCGGGTGCACATGAGCTGCATGGCGGTCAGATCCGCGAGCATGGTGGCGAGTTTTTCCTGCACGAGCTGGAAGCTGCCAATGGGGGCACCGAACTGCTCGCGGTCCAGGGCGTATCGAGCTGCGATCTCGAAAGCAGCCATGCCATGGCCCAGGGCCTCCCAGGACGCGCCTCCGCGGGTGGCCTTCAGGACCAGGTTGACGTCCTTGAAGCTGTTGCAGTTGGGCAGGCGGTTCTCATCGGGGATTTTGAGGTTCTCGATCACGATGTCCGCCTGGTTGATGGCGCGCTTGGCGATCTTGCCCTGGATCACCTCGGGTCGGTAACCCTCGGGGTACTCGCCGTTGTCCTGCTTCTCGACTACGAAGGCCTTGACCTGGCCATCGGCTTCATCGCGGGCGTAGAGCACGATCACGTTGGCGGCATGGCCGTTTCCGATCCATCGCTTGTGGCCATTGATGACCCACTGGTTGCCTTCCTTGCGGGCGGAGGTTTCCAGGGAGACGGAGTCAGAACCGTGATCCGGTTCGGTCAGGGCAAAGGCGCCCGTCTTCTCGAGCTTGGCCATGACCGGGAGCCAGCGGTTTCGCTGTTCCTCGTTACCGAGCATGTAGATGCTGCCCATGCACAGATTGGAGTGCACGCCCAGGAACGTGTTGAACGAGCCGTCGATACGGCCGAACTCGCGAGCCACAATGCCCGCAGTCTGACGTGAGAAACCGGGGCACCCGTAACCGGGGATGAACGAGCCGATGATTCCCAACTCGGGCAGCTTGGCGAACACCGGCTCGGGGTGTTCCGCCCGCTCCCAGTACTCATTGATGGTCGGCAGGATTTCCTTCTGGCCGAAGGCTCGGACTTTGTCCCGCAGCTCAATGTCCTCGGGGGAGAGGTCCTGGTCGAGGAGGAAGAAATCGGGATGGTCGATGATCGCGGTCATGGTGGGCCTTTCAGTAGCAAGTGATTGGGCGGTGATGACCGCTTCGTGGCGGTCTTGAAGGTCAGGGTTATTCGGTGATGAGCGCGCTCGAGAGAGCCTGGCGCATCTGATCGTCCAGGGGTTCGGGCTTCTGGGTTTCGGGGTTGAGCTGGACGATCGCGGTTTCCGCCACGACGCACGGTTTGTTGTTCTGGTGGAGTTCGTGGTGCACGGTGTAGGACGTGGAGCCGATCCTGGAAATCCACACGTGCGCCCACAGCTCAGGTCCGTAATTGATGGGCCGAAAGAAGTCCACGTTGAGCGAGCGCACCACACGAGGTCGCGCACCGTTGGGCATGGTGCCCGTCCAATGCAGGGCAGCACGCACCCGCGCTTCCTCCACCAGCGTGATCGCACGAGCATTGTTGACGTGGCCGTTTGCGTCTTGATCGGACCAACGCAAGTCGATCTCACGCGAGAACTTGGTGCCTTGCGGTTGGTTGGTCTCAGTCATGACGACGGCGCTCCTCTAGCCATGCGAGCACGGTTGCTTGATCTGCCCCCAGAGCTGGTGGCGCTTTGTCGTAACCGACGGGCGTGCGGCTGAAGGACATGGGGTTCTTGATGGTGGGAACAGCATTCTCGCCAGCGCCGGTCTCAACCACGGGGTTCAGGCCCAGGCGCTCCGCGTATTGCACGCCCTCATCGATATTGAGGATGGGCGCGCACGGAATCCCTTGGGCCTGCAACTTGGTGAACCATTCGTCGGCGGTCCCGGTGGAGAGAGCTTCTACCAACATGGGCCGGAGAATGTCGCGATGGTTGTTACGGCCCTTCATCGTGGCAAAGCGTTCGTCATCGGCCAGGTGTGCCACACCCAAGGTGTCCACCAGTCGCGCGAACTGGTTGTCGTTGCCCACGGTGATGATCAGGTCTTTATCACTGGTGGGGAAGGGCCCGTAGGGATAGAGGCTCGGGTGATCGTTGCCCAAGCGCTGGGGCACGTTGCCGCAGGCCGCATAGCCGGTGGTCTGGTTGACCAACCCGGACAAGGCGGAGGACAGAAGGTCCAGCTGCAGGTGCTGGCCCTGGCCGGACTGTGCACGTTCATGTAATGCGCCCAGGATTCCGATGGCGGTATGCAAACCAGTGATCACATCGAACATGGCTACGCCTGCACGTTGAGGCGGCCCGTCCGGGTTACCGGTGACAGACATGAATCCTGACATGCCCTGCACCAGCAGGTCGTAGCCCGGCATGGTGCGACCGCCCTCGGTCCCGAACCCTGTGATGCTCGCGTGGATCACGTGCGGCCAGCGCTCCGCGACTGAAGCGGCGTCGAGCCCGAAGCGTTCCAGACCGCCCGGTTTGAAGTTCTCAACGAAAACGTCCGCGGAATCCACGATCTGATGAGCGGTCTCCAGGTCTGCCGGGTCCTTGAGATCCAGCACCACCGAGTGTTTGTTCCGGTTCACGGACAGGAAGTAGGTGCTGACACCGTCACGGTGCGGCGGGATCCACTGGCGGGAATCGTCGCCACCGGGACCTTCGACCTTGATGACTGTGGCGCCCATATCGGCCAGGAGCATGGTGCAGTACGGTCCCGCGAGAATGCGGGTGAAATCAGCAATGACTACTCCGCTGAGAGGGCCCCGGGGAGCCTCGGTGGTTGGCAGCGTCATGAAGGTGACCTCTAAGGGTGGAATCGAATGTGTCTTGAACCACATAACCACCGCTATTAGGCTCTGTCTAATATAAATTGCGTCCCCCGGTGATGCTCGAAACGCAATAAAGGCGGCAA
The DNA here is from genome assembly GCA_030453435.1 of Kocuria sp. Taxonomy (GTDB): domain Bacteria; phylum Actinomycetota; class Actinomycetes; order Actinomycetales; family Micrococcaceae; genus Kocuria; species Kocuria atrinae. The sequence continues at coordinate 5,186 of JAKDKI010000085.1, read as the reverse complement.
TTGATGGAAGTGCACCAGGCCAAGGCGTTCCTCGCGGTTGCCGAAGAGCTACATTTCGGACGAGCGGCTACCCGATTGCGGGTCGCCCAGCCCCCTCTGAGCAGACTCATCAAACAGGTCGAGAAAAGCTTGGGTGCGGAACTCTTCGAGCGCAGTACTCGTCACGTGGCACTCACCCCCGCGGGAAAAGCACTGGTCGAACCGGCCACGAGGCTGGTGGCAACTTCTGAAGAAGCTAGGCAGGCCGTGAGAGACGCTGTGAGCGGCGAGACCGGGCGCGTGCGCTTGGGCTTTGCTGGGGCGTCTATCAATCACAAGGTCGGTGAGCTTGCTCGGCAGGTGAAGGCCAAACGGCCCGGCCTCATGCTGGATCTGCACAGTTCGCAGTTCTCGCACCTGGGCCTGGAACGGCTTCTGGACGATTCGCTCGATTTGGTCATCGGGCGCTGGGATTTCATCCCCGCCGAACTCAACTCCTGCATTCTCGCGTTAGAAGAGGTCATGGTGGTGCTGCCCAAGAACCACCCGCTGGCGAATCAATCACGCGTGAGCATGGCCAGCCTGTCCGAGGAATCGTGGGTCACCCTGCCTGGCGGAGCGGTATCGGCGCTCTCGAACCGTTTGAACTCATTGGCAATGAGCGCGGGATTCGTGCCACGTGTGGTGCAGACCGCCCCGGATTCCTGGACCCTGGTCGTGCTGGTGGGCGCGGAAATCGGGTGTGCAGTGAGTCTGGATTCCGTGCGCGACAACGTGTCATCTGACGGCGTGGTGTTCCTGCCGCTCGCTGAGGAGCAGCGCCCGCTGGAAGTCAGATTGGTGTGGCGGGCCTCGGACCGCAACCCTGCATTGCGATCAGTGATCCAGATCGCGCGCACGATGTTCGCCGAGGCCCGCCACACCGGTGAGCAGAACGCTCAGTCGTAGCTGTACCAGCCCTGCCCGGACTTTCGTCCGAAGCGGCCGGCCTCATAGAGCTCCTTGATGGCGGGCCGCGGGAGGCTCTCCGGATTTCCGGTTTGCTCGTACTCGGCCATACGGATCAAGTAAACGACGTCCACACCCACCAGGTCCATCAATTCAAACGGGCCCATGGGATGGCGCAGCGCGGTCTTCGCGGCGACATCGATGTCCTCGAAGTCGGCAATGCCCTCTTCGTAAAGCTTGAGCGCCTCGGTGCGGAGCGCACCCAGCAGACGGTTGGCCACGAAACCGGGGGTCTCCTGCTTGAGCTTCACGGGCTTCTTGCCGAAAGACTTGGCCAAGGCCACCGCCGTTTCGACCGTCTCAGCGGAGGTGTGCTCATTGGGAACCACTTCCACGCACTCCATGACCAGGGCAGGGTTGAAGAAGTGAAAATTGCAGACCTTGTCCGGGCGTTCGGTCGCATCGGCCACGCGGGAGGACACGATATTGGACGAGTTCGTGGCCAGGATCGCGTGCGGTGGGCAGATCTGGTCCAGCTCCGTGAACAGTTCACGTTTGATACCCAGATCCTCCACTGCCGCCTCGATGACGAAGTCCGTCTGGGCGGCGCTCCCATCGCGGTCGGTGGTGAATGTGAGCCGATCGAACGCGGCTGCCACGTCCTCCTGAGAACGGCGGCCCTTTTCGACATCGCGATTCATGCGGGATTCAAGTTGAGATTTGGCGCGCTCCACGTACTCCTCGGCGATGTCCACGAGGGCGGTGGTGTATCCGGCCAGCGCGGACACCATGGCGATCTGGGAGCCCATGGCACCGGCACCGATCACGGTGACGTGCTTGACGCCCTCCAGGGGATTGCTGTTGTCGCTCACGCTTCATCGTCCTTTCGCTGGGCAGCTCGGTAGTCGGGCGTGCGCTTTTCCAGGAACGCGTTGGTTCCCTCGACCTTCTCGGCGCTGCTGTACAGCACCGACTGCGCCAGGCGTTCCAAGAGGATTCCCGTGCTGTGATCGGCGTCGAATCCGTGGCGCACCACGGTCTTGGCCAGCTGAGTGGCCAACGGTCCCTTGGAGAGGATCGTCTGCGCGGTTTCCTTGGCCTTTGACATGAGTTCTTCGGGTTCGACGACGTCCGTCACCAGTCCCATGGTCAGGGCCTCTTGGGCTTTGACGCGCCTACTGGTCAGAATCATCTCGGTGGCTCTACCCACTCCCACCAATCGCGCCAGGCGCTGAGTGCCCCCTGCGGCCGGCATGATGCCCAGGCTGGTCTCTGGTAGGGCGAACTGGGCGTTGGTGGACGCGATCCTGATGTCACACGACAAGGCCAGCTCGTGGCCCCCGCCGAAGGCATAACCGTTGACCGCGGCGATGGTCGGCTTGTGGAACTGTTCGACCTTTTCGTAGACACCCTGCATTGCGGCGCGCAGGCCGTCCTTCGGCTTGCGGACGGCCAGCTCATTGATGTCAGCACCGGCCACAAAGGCCTTTTCGCCGGCGCCCGTGAAGATCACGATCTGAGCGTCGTCGTTGGCGGCCAGCTCATCCAAGGCCTGGGAAATTTGGCCGAGAACGGTCGCGTTGATGGCGTTGCGTACCTCGGGGCGGTCGATGGTGATCACGGCGATGCCATCCTGGATGTCCACCGTCACGGTGTTGTCAGCAGAAGTCACTGAGCGGGCTCCTTTTCTTCGGCTTGGGGAATGCGGGCTATTTGGCCGGTGTCCGGGTCAATCACCGGTGCAGGTTTCATGATGCGAACCACCACCGCAGAGACGACCACGATGGCCAGACCGATTAAGGTCACTACGAGACCGGGCAGGAACATCATGAATCCGCCCACTGCCAGTAGGACACGGAAGGGAATCGGGACCTGGCGGTCCACGAAGGACATCCAGCCGCCGATGGCCGCTGCCAGCGCATAGACGGCGATCAAGCTGAACACGAAGGCCAGGGCAACTTCTCCCGGGGGCGCCTGGGCAACCAGGGCGGGGTTGAGGGCGAAGCCGAACGGCACCACGTATTTGACCGCTCCGAGTTTCATGGCAGAGAAACAGGTAGCCATTGGCGAGGCCTTGGAGATACCGGCGGCAGCAAAGGCTGCCAATCCCACGGGCGGGGTGATGTAGGAGACCGAGGCCCAGTAGATGACGAACAGGTGTGCGGCGATCGGATCGACGCCCAGGGCGGTCACCGCTGGGACCATCACGATGGCCAGGAACACGTACGCGGCGGAGATGGTCAACCCCATACCGAGCACGAAACACACTGCTGCGCCGGCCACGAGGAGCAGTATGACGTTGTCGCCCACCAAGGCCACCAGGTCACGCGACAGTGACAGGGCCACACCGGTGGCGCTCAAGCCACCCAGGATCAGACCCACACCGGCAATGATGGCCACGATCTGACCGAGGGTCTTGCCCACGTCCACGCCCAGGTCGATCCACTGCGAGGGACCGAACTTCAGGCCGGGCTTGATCAATGCGATGACCAGCAGCAGACCGACTACCCAGAAGGGGACCTGGGATTCGGAATCTCCCACGAAGAGCATGACGGTCAGTAGACCGAGTGCGGCCAGGTACGGCCAGCCGGCGATCAGCGAGGCACCCGCACGGGGCAATAGGTGCTTGGCGGTGCCGCGCAGACCGCGCTGCGCGGCATAGCCGTCGATCTGGAAGAAGATGCCCAGGTAGTAGAGCAGGGCTGGGATCGCCGCGGCGATGAGGATGTTGGTGTAAGGCACACCCACGAAGGACACCATCAGGAATGCCGCGGTGCCCATGATGGGCGGGGTGATGGAACCACCGGAGGAGGCTGTTGCCTCCACCGCGCCGGCCACCTTGGAGCTAAACCCGGACTTCTTCATGGCTGGGATGGTCATGGGGCCGGTGGTCAGAACGTTGGAGACGGCCGAACCGCTCATCATGCCCATGGCTGCGGAGCTTGCCACGGAGACCTTGGCGGAACCACCGCGGTAGCGGCCGAAGATTGCCATGGACAGGTTGTGGAAGAAGTCCGCGCCGCCGGTGTGCTGGAGCACGGTACCGAACAGCAAGAAACCCACCAGGATGGTGCCAGCGGTCTGAAGCGGCAGCCCCAGGACACTGTCCGCGCCCATGGTGTGAACCTGGGCCAGTGTGGGCAGGTCGTAAGAGATGCCCTGCAGGAAGGAGAGCGGAATGGCACCGGCGAATAATGGGTACACCGAGAACGCGAAAGCAATCACGGTCACGATCCAGCCGGACCCGCGACGCAGAGCCTCCAGCACGATGATCCAGAACACGAAACTGAGCACGGTGGCCAGAGTGGGCGCAATGAACTGCCAGCCGTATTCCTGGATCTTCACACCGTTCACAGCGAAGTACCCGCACGTGCCAATGGTGACCAGAATCAGAAGGATGTCGTACCACGGAACTCCGCGAGCGGCGTCGGCGGTCTTGCCAGGGCGCGCTGCCGAGGAACCATCGCCGTCAGATCGTTCAGTAGTCTCTGCGCCCTTGGCCGGCTCCTTCTTCTTGACCAGCGGGGTGGCGATGAAAACGATCGGCACGAAGCACGCGATGAGCAGGTACAGGAACGTATTCGTCAGGACTGCCAGACCACCGATGTTCCAGAAGAACACCTGGTTCATGGTCAGGAGGATGCCGGCGACGGACAGCGCGATAATGACCCCGCGCCAGAAGGGGGTCAGGCGAGGGTTGTGGTCATGGAGCACGGCGTCGCCGGCGTGCGCGTGGGTATCGGCGAACGGATCCACATCCTGCGCCACGGACTGAGCGGATGGCTGACCGGCGGATTTGGCGGGTTGCTGGACGGTGCTCATGCCGCACCTCCGTTATCTGAAGAGTTGGGAAGGTCATCGATGGTGGGGAGCTTGGGTAGGTTCTCGCGCTTCCAATCGACCCACTTGGCGGGCACCTCGGGGTCGTTCTTATGCTGCTCCCAGAAGTCCGGCCAGGCCTCCGCCATCCGTTGTTCCCTGTCCAGCAGGGCGTCGTTGCGGGTTTGAAGGTCTTTGGTCCAGCGACCTTTCTCCTTGAGGAAATCGACCATGGCCTCGTGGAACGGGACCACCATCGGGTCCAGCAGGATCTGGTCGAAGGCGAAGTTCTTGGCGTCCGGGGTGGCGTTCTTGTAGTCCTCGAAGTACTTGTCCATCGCTGTGACCAAGCGAGTGACCTCGTCGTAGGGGCGCTCCGCCAGGGTGGTCAAGGGAATGGAGTACTGCATGTTTACCGCGGACTCGCCGTCGGCCATGCC
>JAKDKI010000084.1 GCA_030453435.1 Kocuria sp. | reverse complement strand
GGTCCACGAACGAACCCCGCACCCAGCACGGAAGGTACAGAAACCATGGCCACTGCCACTTGGCATCGCGTGTGCTCACTGTCGGATTTGGAGCAGGACTGGGCTGAGGCCGCCCTGATCGAGGGTCGGCAGATCGCCGTGGTGCGCACCGTGCGTGATGACGTATTCGCCTTCGCCCATGAGGACCCCAACTCGGGTGCGCTGGTCATGGCGCGGGGCATCGTGGGGCGCACCGGAGAGCATGATTCCATTACGTCGCCGCTCTACAAGGAGACCTACGACCTGCGCACCGGCGAGTGCCTCACCGGTCAGGACTTCACCCTCCCGGTGTTCCCGGTCCACATCGCCGATGACGGCGCCGTAAGCATTCAGGCCTGACAGCCACGTCTTAAACGCACACCGCCCGCGTGGTCTCCTTGCCCGGAGACCGTGCGGGCGGTTTTTCGCACGACGTCGCTCAAGGTCGCCTTGGCCGCGTGGCCGGGGGAGCGGCGTCGTCGACGAGCGTGATGCTCTAGAGCTTGGCCACGATGTCCGCGAGTAGGCGGGAGATGCGAGGACCGGCGGCGGCGCCGGCCTCGATGACTTCCTCGTGGGAGAGCGCGGTTTCGCTGATGCCGGCGGCCAGGTTGGTCACCAGCGACATACCGAAGACCTCCATACCGGCGTGACGCGCGGCAATTGCTTCGAGAACGGTCGACATGCCCACCAGGTCCGCACCGAGGACCTTGGCCATCTGAACCTCTGCCGGAGTCTCGTAGTGCGGGCCGGGGAACTGGGCGTAGACGCCCTCGTCCAGGCTGGAATCGACCTCGCGGGCGATGTCACGGATGCGGGACGAGTAGAGGTCGGTGAGATCCACGAACGTGGCTCCCTCGAGCGGGGATGTGGCAGTGAGGTTGAGGTGATCGCTGATCAGCACCGGGGTGCCGGGCTGCCAGGCGGGGTTCAGGCCGCCGCAACCGTTGGTCAGGATCATGATGTCGGCACCAGCGGCAGCAGCTGTGCGCACACCGTGAGCCACAGCACGCACGCCCTTGCCTTCATAAAAGTGGGTGCGAGCACCGATGACCAGGGCATGGTCACCGTTGGCGAGCTTGATCGAGCGCAGCGTTCCCACGTGGCCTTCCAACGCGGGGCGGGAAAAACCGGGAATCTCGGTCGCGGGGATTTCGTGTTCGGTCTCACCGATGAGCTCGGCGGCCTCGCCCCACCCGGAACCCAGGGTAAGGGCAATGCGGTGGTTGTCCACTCCCGTGCGCTCGCGGATGGCGTCAGCGGCACGGCGGGCAATGTCAAAGGGATCGGCGGTAGCCGTTGCATTCTCAGTCACCCGCACCACTCTAGAACAGGGGTGGTCGGGTGTGCGCGCACCCCGGAGCCGGACCGTCCCGCGTGCGCCAGGTGCGCCGGGAACATGTGAGGCAGAGATCCGCGGAAAATTGGCCGGTATTCTGCGATCTCGCGCCTTAAATGTTCACCGCGCGAACCTCCACCGCATGCGTCAGGTGTCAGGTCGCAGAGACCCGCGGGGTCCACGGGGTGCGCGGGTGCAGGCGAGTGCGGGGCAGGGCGTGAGTCGGCACGAGCAGCAACGGGGACGTGCCTGAAACGTCAGCGCGCCGAACCTCCATGAATCCGAGGTCCCGGTCACGGTTACTCCGAGTTCATTTGCTGCAACAATGGGAGACGTGAGTGTGCAGACTGAATTTGCGAATCCGAAGCTCGTTGTCATTGGCGGCGGCCCTGGCGGTTATGAGGCCGCGCTGGTTGCCGCTTCCCTGGGTGCGGAAGTCACCGTGATCGAACAGCAGGGCATGGGTGGCTCGGCGGTTCTGACCGACGTGGTTCCGTCCAAGACCCTGATCGCTTCCGCGGACACCATGAACCGCTTTGCGGAGGCCAAGGATCTGGGCGTCCATATCGTGGGTGGTTCCGGTGACGGCGATGAGATCAACCAACTGTCCGTGGATCTTCAGAAGGTGAACACGCGTCTTTTGCGCTTGGCTGCCACGCAGTCCCGGGACATTAAGCGCGGCCTGGAGCGTCAGGGCGTGCACCTGGTCAAGGGACACGGCCGGCTGATCGGCCCGAACAAGGTGCACGTAGAGACCGATGAGGGCCTCGAATACGACCTTGAGGCGCAGTTCGTACTGCTGGCCGTGGGCTCCTACCCGCGCGAGCTGGACACCGCCAAGCCTGACGGCGAGCGGATCTTCAACTGGAAACAGGTCTACCAGATGCGCGAGATCCCGGAGAAGCTCATTGTGGTGGGTTCCGGTGTGACCGGTGCGGAGTTCGCTTCTGCCTACAACGGTCTGGGCTCGGACGTCACCCTGATTTCCTCCCGCGACCAGGTCCTCCCCGGTGAGGACTCGGATGCGGCGGCGGTTCTGGAGAACGTGTTCGAGCGCCGCGGTTTGACCGTGCTCTCCCGTTCGCGTGCGGATTCCGTGGAGAACACCGGCGACGGCGTTCTGGTCACCCTCGCCGACGGCCGCAAGGTCCAGGGTTCCCACTGCCTGCTGGCCGTGGGCTCTATCCCGCACACCACCGACCTCGGTCTCGACGAGGTGGGAGTGGCCACGAGCAGGTCCGGTCACATCGTGGTCGACGCTGTGTCGCGCACCACCGTGCCCGGCATCTACGCCGCAGGTGACTGCACCGGCGTGCTGCCGCTGGCCTCCGTGGCAGCCATGCAGGGCCGCATTGCCGTGGCTCACCAGTTGGGGGACGCAGTGCGCCCGCTACGCACCGATCAGGTCGCCTCGAACATCTTCACCTCTCCCGAGATTGCGTCCGTGGGCGTGGGCCAGCAGGACGCGAAGTCCGATCCGTCCGTGATTGAGTACGCAACGCTTCAACTGGGCACCAATCCGCGCGCCAAGATGATGGCCGTGGACGACGGTTTCGTGAAGATCTTCGCCCGCCGCGGCACCGGCACCATAATGGGCGACGTCGTACGTGATGGACGGCGGAGCGGACGGTTCGTTACTTCACGAGCTTGCGTCCCACGGTGTACATGTCCACGTGTTTGGTCTCCGGGGAGAACCACAGGGCGATCAGCGTGATAACCGCTGCGAAGGACAAGTACATGCCCACCGAGCCCACCCCGAAGTTCGCATTGAGGACCACCGCGATGTAGGGGGTGATGGCCGCGCCCAGGATGGAGGCCACGTTGTACGCGATGCCGGAGCCGGTGTAACGCACGTTGGTGGGGAACAGCTCGGGGAGGATGGCGGACATCGAACCGAAGGTCAGGCCCATCAAGGTCATGCCGACCGCGAGGAAGAAGAGCACACGGCCCACGGAGACGTTCTCCCCGGTGCCCACGAGCGCGGGGTCCATGATCAGACCGAAGCACAGGCCGAACACCACGATCGCGGAGGTGATCACGAGCTGCGAGGAACGGCGGCCGTATTTGTCGGCGAGCCAACCGGAGATCGGCACGGTGATGGCGAACAGCACCACGGCCAACAACTGGATGATCAGGAAATCGCGGTACTCGATACCCAGGCCACCGTTGTCCGGGGAGCCGATGCCGAAGGACAGCACCCACGCGGTCATGAGGTAGAACAAAACGTAGGTGGCCAGCATGATGAAGGTGCCCTGGATGATCTGGATCCATGAGGTCTTGAACACCTCGACCACGGGTGCCTTGACCTTTTGGCCCTGCCGTTCGGCCTTTTTGAAGACCGGGGTTTCCTCGAGCTTCATGCGCACCCACAGGCCCAGCAGCACCATGACCACGGAGGCGATGAACGGGATGCGCCAGCCCCAGACCAGGAACGGGTGGTCACCCACGGCGTGATGCCCGGCGGTGCCGAACTGCATGACGATGGTCAGGATCAAGAAGAAGCCGTTGGCCAGAATGAAGCCGAACGGCGCACCCAACTGGGGTCACATGGCGGCTCGGGCACGCTTGCCCTCTTCCGCGTACTCGGTGGCCAGCAATGACGCGCCGGACCACTCGCCGCCCAAGCCCAGGCCCTGGCAGAAACGCAGGATCGTCAGGATCAGGGGAGCCCAGATGCCGATGGAGTAGTAGGTGGGTAGCAGGCCGATCAAGAACGTGGCGATGCCCATGGTCAGCAGCGCGCCGATCAGGGTGGCCTTACGGCCGATCCTGTCGCCGTAGTGGCCGAAGATCACCGAACCAATGGGGCGACCGAAGAACGCCGCGGCAAAGGTGGCCATGGAGGCCAGGAGCTTGGTGGTCTCGTCCTCGCCCGTGAAGAACAGCGCGGGGAAGACGGCCACGGCAGCGGTTGCGTACACGTAGAAGTCATAGAACTCGATGGTGGTGCCCACCAGCGACGCCACGATCACGCGAGAGCGTGGGACGCGCTGCGCGGGTGGCTGATCCGATCCGGGTCCCTGGGAACCCGAATCCGTCACGGTTGTAGACATGATGAATCCTCACAGGGGAAGGGGTTGTGAATGGTTACACGCTAGACCCGGCGGTCCACAAGATGAATTCAGATATCCATTATGTGAGATATTTTTTGACACCCAGGATCGAACGCACTGATCGCGGTCGGGGCGTGAACGAAACACAAGAACGGCGGCACCCACGGGGGAGCCGCCGTTCTTACGCAGTCTTGAGGGATCAGTCCGTGATGTTTGCCAGTACCGTCCCCGCGGAGACCGTGTCCCCGGTGGAGGTCGACAGGTCCTTGATCACACCGGACTTGTGGGCCGTGAGGGGCTGTTCCATCTTCATTGCCTCGAGCACCACGATCAGGTCGCCCTCTGCCACGGTGTCGCCGTTGGCCACGGCAATTTTTACGATGGTGCCCTGCATGGGCGACGTCAGCGAATCACCGGAAGCACCCCGGGCCGCGGCGGAACCACCGCGGTTGGCGCGTGCCTTGCGCTTGGGCTGCGGGCCGCCGGTGGTGGTGGCGGCGGTGCGCCCGGCACCGGGCAGTTGCGGCAGGGTGACTTCAAGTCGTTTGCCACCCACCTCGACCACCACGGACTGGCGCTCGGGTTCTTCCGTGGCGGGTTCGACGGGTGCTTCATACGGCTGGATCTGGTTGTCGAACTCGGTTTCGATCCACCGGGTGTGCACCGAGAACGCCGTGTCGTCCTCCGGGGCGAAAGCCGGGTCGGAAACGACCGCGCGGTGGAAGGGGACCACCGTGGGCATGCCCTCGATCACGAGCTCGTCCAGGGCACGGCGGGAGCGTTGCAGCGCCTGTTCCCGGGTGGTGCCCGTGACAATCAGCTTGGCGAGCATGGAATCGAAGTTGCCGCCAATGGTTTCACCGGCCTCCACACCGGTGTCCACGCGTACGCCGGGCCCCGTGGGCAGCGAGAACGTGGTCAGGGTGCCCGGAGCCGGCATGAAGTTGCGGCCGGCGTCCTCACCGTTGAGGCGGAACTCAAAGCTGTGGCCGCGTACCTGCGGGTCCCCGTAGCCGAGCTCCTCACCGCGTGCAATGCGGAACTGCTCGCGCACGAGGTCCAGCCCGGTGACCTCCTCGGACACCGGGTGCTCCACCTGCAATCGCGTATTGACCTCGAGGAAGGAAATGGTGCCGTCCTGACCGACCAAGAACTCGCACGTACCGGCACCCTGGTACTGAGCCTCCTTGAGGATGGCTTTGGAGGCCTCGTACAGGCGGTGGACCTGATCGTCCGTGAGGAACGGTGCGGGAGCTTCTTCCACGAGCTTCTGGTTGCGGCGCTGCAGTGAACAGTCGCGGGTGGACACCACCACCACGTTGCCGTGGCCGTCCGCGAGGCACTGGGTTTCCACGTGCCGCGGAGCGTCCAGGAACCGCTCGACGAAGCACTCACCGCGGCCGAAGGCAGCGGTGGCCTCACGGACGGCGGATTCGAACAGTTCCGGGATGGCATTACGTTCGCGCACCACCTTGATACCGCGCCCACCGCCGCCGAAGGCCGCCTTGATCGCGATCGGGAGGCCGTGCTCGTCCGCGAAGGCGAGCACCTCATCCGCGGAGTTCACGGGATCGGCGGTGCCCGGAACCTGCGGGGCATTGACCTTCTCGGCGATGTGGCGGGCAGCCACCTTGTCGCCGAGCTTGGAAATGGCCGCCGGGGGAGGCCCGATCCACGTCATACCGGCATTGATCACGGCCATGGCGAAGTCCGAGTTCTCCGAGAGGAAGCCATACCCGGGGTGAACGGCATCGGCCCCGGCGCGAGCGGCGGCGTCGAGAATTTTGTCGATCACGAGGTACGAATCGGCGGCCGTGGTGCCGCCCAGGGCGTAGGCCTCGTCCGCCATGCGCACATGCATGGCGTCGCGGTCGGTATCCGCGTAGACGGCCACGGAGGTGAGGCCTTCGTCGCGTGCGGCGCGGATGACGCGTACCGCGATTTCACCGCGGTTGGCCACCAAGACCTTGGTCATGGGGCGCATGTCAGCGGAGGCCTGCTGCCGCGTGGAGGTAATTGTCACGTGAATAGCTCCTTGTCGATACTCTCCAGCAGATTAGTGCCCCGTACTGGAGATCACCTAAGCGAAGGCCCGGGTGCGGGGTTGATCTGTAGGTCTTCTACAAATCATGACGTGGTGGCCTGTGGTGTTGGCCGCCACCAATGGCTTGGACTGATGCCGCGGGCGGCCAAAAGTCGGCGAAGCGTGGAGATGCTCAGACCGACCACGGCATTGGGGTCTCCGTCCACGCGCTCGATGAACACTGATCCGTGGCCGTCAAGGGTGAATGAGCCGGCGACCTGCAGGGGTTCGCCGGTGGCCACGTAATCGTCGATCTCCTCGCGGGACATCTGCGCAAAATAGACGTCCGCAGAGCTGACGGCACCCTCATCGAGGGTTTCGCCGTTTCGGCGATCCACGAGCCAATGGCCGGTGTGCAGGGTGCCTTTCCGTCCGCTCATGGCGGTGATGCGCTCCACCGCCACATCCGCAGTGTAGGGCTTGCCGTAGCTCTCGCCGTCGAGTTCGAAGACCGAGTCGCACCCCAGAACCACACGGCCCTCGGCAATCTCCAGACTCGCCACGGCTTCCGCCTTGGCTCGCGCCAGCAGCAGTGCCGTGTCCGAGGGGCTCAATGGCCCGTGCTCGGCGAGTGCGGCGTCCTCGTCCACGTGCGAGACCACGGTCTCGTACGGAAGGTGTGCGCGCGTCAGCAGGGATGCGCGCGCAGGAGACTGCGAGGCCAGAATGAGAACAGGACGCATGGGTTTCAATATACGAGTCGAACGACGAAGACCCAAAGGCGGTGACGCATGCGGGAGCGCAGCCACCGCCCAGATCCGTCCGGAAATCCTTGTCAACTATTTTCTGTCGACATCATTGACACGTCACGGCTAATAGGTTACTTTTGAGTAACCCCAGCGATGACGGATTGAGTGCGCACTTGGCGTCCTCCCTCGGGGTCACCCGGCGGTGGTTGATGTTTCATTCCCGGGGAGGCGAAACAAGGCCTACACCGCCGGTTCACGGGGGATGTGGGAGCATGCGGAGAATACCGTGGCCAGTCGTGCAAGGCTGGCGCGATGTATCAGGGGACACAAAGTAATCCCCGCGTGCTCCCGCATGAACTTCTCATGAAGCGCGTGGATGACCCAGGGCCGGCGGGTGAAAGGTGGCCTCGCGGTTGTTGACCTACAGGGTGCGTGTTGCGTTCTTACGGGCCTGACTCGACCGGCGGCACGATGCAGAGTTCGCTGCGCGTGAGAAACCTTTTGCCCGTGGGCGCTTCCAGGGAAAACCCCCCGCCCCGACCCGGAATCGCATCGATGATCAAGCGCGTGTGACGCCACACCTCGAATTGTTCGGTCGAGATCCAGAACTCCAAAGGGCCCAGCTCCCCACCGGACGGAGACGGCAACTGGGCAACCCCCAGCAGCGCATCCGCAGCTCCCGTTCGGAATTCTCCGGCGGGAAAGCACATGGGGGATGAACCGTCGCAGCAGCCGCCCGATTGGTGGAACATGAGCGGTCCGTGTTGGTCCCATAGTTCCTGCAGCAAGGCCACGGCGGGCCCGGTGAAGCCCACCCGAGAGGTGGTGTCGCCGGGCACCACCGGGGCGGTCTCGAGCACCACGTGGTACTCAAGACCGCCCAGGTCTTGCGGTTCAAAAGGTTGTGCGCTCATGGCACCTCACTACCTTTCGCTCAGGGTTTAGAAGAAGCCCTGCG
>JAKDKI010000418.1 GCA_030453435.1 Kocuria sp. | reverse complement strand
CACGGTTCCGCTCACCGGGCGATCACCCGTGAAGGGTGCAGCCCACTGGGATTCGGGGTGCGACAAGCCGTTGTCTGTATTCACTGTGTGCTTGACCCTCTTAGTGGCTGACAGCGTCCTGCACGGCCTTCTCAGCCTGGGCGAACTTCTTCTTGGTGTCCTTGGAAACCTTGGCGGCGTTCTTGCGAACGTCGTCCGCCAGGTGGCTGGCGCGCCACGCGAGGGAGGGGTTACCAGCGGTGTCCACGGAAGCGATCATGACAGCACCCACCAACGAGAGGTTCTTGAACACGTTGTTGCGGCGATTGGACTTGGCTTCCTTGGTGGAAGCATCCGCGGACTGGTACTGCACGTAAGTATTGATCGCGGTGGTGCCCAGCAGCACGGACGCGGAAAGACGGGGCAGCTTGCTCAGCGCGAGGGCGGAAGCGGCCAATACCTGCGCCGCAGCAATGCCCTGAGCCACCTGGGCGCGGTTGGCGGTCACGGGACGGACCTGCGGCAACACCTGCTCCACCTGCTTTAAGACCGGATCCAACTTCTCGGCGGCGGCCGAGGAATTGCGGAATGCTTCGACACCGCCGGCAACGTAGCCGGTGGCGAGCAGGGGACGGGCGAGACGACGAACGATGCTCATGGTTCCTCCTTATGGTCCCGGCATTTCCGGGAGGGCACGTCTTTCATCCTAACGGGGTGCCGCTGAGCCGCGCACGGGAATAGGGGAGCGGGTCCGGCGTGTTATTTACCAGTAGACAGGAAGCGCCACACAGGTGGCTCCCAAGTTGGACGGCATCGCGACCCACGGAAGGCAGGTAGAGCATGACGAGCACCGCCCCGACCGTAGACTGGGCCGTGATGAACGATCACGATGAGCCTGAGCTGCAGGAGCAGGACACTGCCGAACCCGCGGACGTCAGCAAGGAAACCACCCAGCAGCGCCGTGCGCGCTTCGAACGCGATGCCATGCAGTACGTGGACCAGCTGTACGCGGCGGCCCTCCGCATGGCACGGAATCCGGCGGACGCCGAGGACCTGGTCCAGGAGGCCTACACCAAGGCTTTCTCCGCGTTCCACCAGTACAAGCCCGGGACCAACCTGAAGGCTTGGCTGTACCGAATCCTGACCAATACCTACATCAACCTGTACCGCAAGCGGCAGCGCGAACCGCGCCAGGCCAACACGGACACGGTGGAGGATTGGCAGTTGCATCGCGCTGAATCTCACACGTCCAAGGGGTTGCGCTCAGCCGAGGCTGAAGCCCTGGACCACCTGCCGGATTCGGACGTGAAGCGGGCGCTTCAAGAACTTCCCGAAGAGTTCCGGCTCGCCGTGTACTTCTCCGATGTCGAGGGCTTCGCCTACAAGGAGATTTCCGAGATCATGGACACGCCCATCGGCACCGTGATGTCGCGGTTGCACCGAGGCCGCAAGCTGCTCCGGGAGAAACTGGCCGACTACGCCACCGAGCGGGGTTTCGACACCTCCAAGGGGACCAAGAAGTCCAAGGGCGAGACAACATCGAAGGACCGAGGCTGAACCAATGGCTGACAACGACTGCCAGAACGGCTGCACCGACGAACGCATCCGTCGCATTTACGAATACCTTGACGGTGCGCTGACCAAGGAGGATCTCGAAGAGATCCACGCGCACCTCACGGACTGCCCCGAGTGCGAGCGCGAATACAACCTGGAGTGCGTGATCCGCACCGTGATCAAGCGATCCTGCACCGAGACTGCCCCCGCGCAGCTCAAGCAGTCGATCCTCACGCGCATCGAGGCGCAGTGCAGTGATCACCCGGCGGCCTGATCCTCACCGCCATCTCACGGCTTAAACAACAACGCCCGCAACCGAAAAGGTTGCGGGCGTTGTTCACGCTGCACAGAGCTCAGGAGTTGGGCCGCTTTCCGCGGTTCGCTGAGTTCTTGCGGCGGTCCTTGCGCTTACGTCCACGCTTGCTCATGGTGTACCTCCTGCGTTGATTCGTCTGGGCACCGTCCGCCAGTATCTCATAATCTTGCGTTTACTCCGAGTTGACCGGATCGCAAGGGCCGACGGCGCTTGCGGGCTATCGGGGCTCGGGCAGGTTCAGCCAGTTGTACCAGCCGCGATGGAGAACCAACCATGCCATCAGGCCGTAGCCTGCCTGGCCGGGGTGACCGTGGTTGGCCGCCAGATCCTTGCGCCACTGCTCGTGATGCTGCAGCGGATTGAAGGTGTCCACGTACACGTGCTGACGGCGGGTGGTGACATCACCGAAAGCGGCCGAGAGATCCGCGATCTTGCGGTTACGCTCCGGGTCCAACGTGGGCGGGGGACCGACCACCAGAACCTTGATGTTGTTCTGGG
>JAKDKI010000083.1 GCA_030453435.1 Kocuria sp. | reverse complement strand
CCCAACATGTAATCGTCGAGGTTCTTTGTCTTACTGTTGGCCCACAGGCCAATCGCGATCATGCCTAAGAAATAGATCACAATCGCGATGAGTTGATACGCCTGGTCGGACATAGGTGTACCTTCCGGTGCGAGAGATTTGGACGGCGTCCACTGTAGGGGACGTTATTTAGCTACCCAAAGCCGTTAAGTGTCGTTGCCCACCCTTAAGGGTGGTTTCAGGCCCGTTTTTCGGGCCATTCCGTGAAGCTGGCGGGGTCCGTGTTCCAGGCCCCGGGATTCCAGTCCTTCAGCAAGTCAGCCGTGGTATTGAGGGGGTGGTTAACCCCCAGTGATTCACCGAGCCACAGCAGCACGTCTCGCGCGCTGTAACCCAGAGCGTGTAATTCCTCAAGTGTTACAGCTCCGTCGCGTTTAGCCAACCGCGCGCCCGTGGGGCCCAGCACCAGGGGGACATGAACGTACTCGGGGGTCCGGTATCCCAGTAGCTCCGCGAGGTAGGCCTGCCGCGGCGCTGACGGCAGTAGATCGTCGCCGCGCACCACTTGGTCGATCCCCTGCTGGGCATCGTCCACGACCACGGCCAGGTTGTACGCGGGAGTGCCGTCGTTGCGCACCAGCACCATGTCGTCCACTGCGCCGGTGTACTCGCCGGCAAAGTAGTCGTGCACGGTGAATTCGGTCACGCCCGAGCGCAGTCGGATGGCCGGCGGGCGTTCCTCACGACGCCGCTCGCGGGTCTCTTCGCTCAGGTTCCGGCACGTACCCGGGTAGGCCCCGGGGATCCCGTGCGGTGCCGAGGCGGCCGCGTGAATTTCCTTGCGAGTGCAGAAACATTCATAGGTGAGCCCGGCATCTGTAAGGCGTTGCACCTCTTCTAGGAACTGTGGAATGCGCGGCGCCTGGTAGTCCACGGGGCCGTCCCAATCCAGGCCGATGGCGGCCAGATCGGCAATATTGCGCTCCGCAGCGCCCTTCTTCACACGGTCCAGGTCTTCAACCCGCAGGATGAACTTTCTACCGGTCGCGCGAGCGAATCCCCACGCGGCCAGCGCAGTGCGCAAATTGCCCAGGTGAAGGCCTCCCGACGGCGAGGGTGCGAACCGGCCGGCGGGCGGCAGGGCGGCGTCGTTCGAAGGCTGCGAGGCGGGCTGGGACGGGAGCACGCCGCACAGGCTAGCACCGCGTAACTTCAATCGCTGGGTGGATGTAGAGGGGCCCGGGGGCGGTTAGGCTGTTCGGCATGGCACGCATCCACGAGCTGCGCGACGGCGTCTACGTGATTGGCACGGAGAACTGGAGGTTGAACTCCGGGCTCATCGTGGGATCTCAGCGTGCCCTGGTCATCGATACGGGTGCGGGGCCGCGCCAGGGGCGCGAGATCTTGGCCGCCGTTCGTGAGGTCACAGACTTGCCCCTGACCGTGGTCAATACCCACGCTCACTACGACCATTACATGGGTAACGCCGTGTTCCAACGCGCCGGAGTTGTTGAATTCTGGGCCCATAAGGCGTGCGCGGCGGCCATGCGAGATCACGGTGACTTCCAGCGCAGTTTCGTGGGGACCCAAGAGCCCGAAATGGGAGACGCGGATGGCCTGGACACCCAACTCGTGCTCCCCACCAACACGCTGCCCGGCAACGGTCGCAGGCCGTCACTGACGCGTATCGAACTGGGTGACAAACCCGTGACGCTGTTCTTCCTGGGGCTTGGCCACACCGACAACGACGTGTGTGTGGGCGTGGAGGACATCGTCTTCTGCGGTGACCTGGTGGAAGAAGGCGCGGATCCCAGTTTCGAGGACTCCTACCCGCAGCGATGGGTGGAAACCCTGCACTCGCTGGCCACGTTGGAGCGGTACAAAGTCTTCGTACCCGGCCACGGTAGCCCGGTCTCCAACACGTTCGTGCTGCAACAGGCGGACACCATGGCACTCGCGATCAAGCGCGCGGAACAGGCCGATCCGGCATCCGCGGGCACGGTCACCGCGTCCATGTTTAGGCTCCCGTATCAGGCGGGGGTGGCCCGGATCTTCTTGGATCGGCTGGCCACCGTCAGGATAGAGACCGCAGCCAGCGAGCCACAGACCGCCAACTCAGAGCAGCAGCAGCCGCAATCCCAAGGTATCCCGCAATAACGTTTGCCCGACCTGCCCAGGTTCCGGCCACGGCGAGCGACGGCATCAGTGCCACGGCCACGGCCAGGCCGATCGCCAACACCAATAAGGTGATCACCGTGCCCTTCCGTGGGCGCACTGCTGCGCGGTAACCGTAGCCGGGGCGGCCGTATTGCGCGTACGGATTCTGTTGGTATCCCGCGGGCGGGTACTGCTGTTGGGCCTGTGGGTTGGGTGCGTTCGAATACGGGGCATCCGCGTACGACGCCGCCGCGGGGCCGTGGGTGCTGAAGCGCGGGTTTCCGGGTCCACGGGGGCCGGGCTGCCCGATCCCTGATTGGTACGGATGCGATTGACTCGGTTGACCGTGTTGCCGCTGTTGAGATCCCGTGGGCGGAATGTAAGCGCTGTCGCCACGTTCTTCTCGCTGTTGAAGGTTCTCGCGGTGGGCGTCCATCTTGTCTCGGACACGGCGATACACATCGGTGGGCCGAGCCCCGGGGCGAGCGAGAGCGGCGTCGGCGAGCCTGATCGCAAGGACGGCGAGCACGCCCCAACCGCCCACGATGAGGAGAGCTGCGGCGGCGTCCGACGGGCGGTGCCAACCGTTGAGAACCGTGAGCATGCCCGTGATGGCCGCGAGCACCCAGCCCCACGTGGCGGTCTTGGCGCGGAGGTGCGGGGGAGCGACCAGCAGGAGCGTCACCAGGATCGTGGCCGTGGCCGTCGTATGCCCGGACGGGAATGAATTGTGCACGATGAGCTGAATGCCGAAGTCAGGCTTGTCCAGGAGCACTCGTTTGAGGAACTGTGTCGTGAAATTGGCCCCCAGGATCATCCCCAACCCGACGACCGCGGGGATCCACCGGCGGGTGCGAATGGTCCACACGAGCGCCAGAACGGCTGCCGCGATGGAGACGAGTTCCGGCACGTGCTGTGCCGCGGCCAGAAAAATCCACGGGAAGAAGTTGTTGCGATCGGCCTTGGCCTGGGCGAGTGCCTCGTCATCCAGGGACTGACCCGTCATGGTCATGAGGCTGATGTAGGTCGCGATGCCCACGCACGTCCACAGGAACACGACCGTGACCAACGGTCGGATCACGGAGCGTGCGGATACGGGACGCGCGGGCGCGGGAGGGAAAGACAACGGGCAGCCTATCGGGGGAATCGTTGATCGCGGCCGGATCCGGGTGACTCGGCCATCGCATTATCTTGCCACGGCAGGCTTTGGTGGGGCTGAGAGGGGCTGGTTTAACGGATTGGAGCCCCGGCACGGAATGGGTGCCGGGGACGGCCCCATCAATCGATACGAATGCGCTCCCAATGTGAAATACGCGTAGTCTCACCCTTTCGCCGCAGGGGTTTGTGTGCTAGCGGATACGTTTTTTGCTGGGTTGTCCATGCTGGGCTGCGAATTTGCTTGTCTCGTTCAATCGAGCCTTCCTAGCGTGTGATCCACGACATAGGGAATTGTCCCTTCCGCACACCAAGGAGATCCCATGCAGTTTCACGTTGATGGCTACCAAACCGGCGATCCGATGACCATGCCTGCCCAGGGGTACGGGGTCGACCGGCCCGAAGAGCTGCCCGAGACGATGGACGTTCTGATTGTGGGTTGCGGCCCCGCTGGCTCCATCGCTGCAGCCCAGTTGTCCCGGTTCCCTCAAGTCAATACTCGCTTGATTGAGCGCCGTGGCCACCGTTTGCCGTTGGCAAATGCTGACGGCGTGCACTCCCGGACCATGGAGACGTTTCAGGCGTTCGGTTTCGCCCATGAAATCTACGAGGAAGCGCACACCATCACGGACATGGCGTTCTGGAAACCGGATCCTCAGGATCCCCAGCGCATTGTTCGAGAGATGAGCACCCGTGAGCTCCCGCCGGAATTCAGTGAGTGGCCCATGATGCTGATCACCCAGGTGCGCATTATCGACCACTTCAACCGGTTCATGAAAAACGCGCCGACCCGGATGGAACCGGACTACGGCTATGAATTTGTGGACATGGAAGTTGCTCCCGATTCGGAGGAGAAGGAGTACCCGATCACTGTCACCCTGCGCCGTTCCGCGGGTCCGGAAGAGGGCCAGGAAATCCAGGCGCGTACCAAGTACGTGGTGGGTGCTGACGGGGCCCGCAGTAACGTCCGGAAGTCCTTGGGCTACCGCTTGCACGGCAAGCAGGCCAATCACGCGTGGGGTGTCATGGACGTCTACGCGGACACCGATTTTCCGGATGTGCGCAAGAAATGCACCATCAAGTCCTCGACCGGCCGCACGATTCTGTTGATCCCGCGTGAGGGCGGATTCCTTTTCCGCCTCTACGTGGATCTGGGCGAAGTTGCGGACGGTGATCGTTCGGTACGTGACACCCCGCTCGAGGACGTTATTGCAACAGCGCAAGAAATCATGAGCCCGTATAAGTTGGACGTGAAGAACGTGGTGTGGCATTCGATTTACGAGGTGGGTCACCGCGTGTCCGATCACTTCGACGACCGGGCCTCGGAGAAGACCTCCAGCGAGGATCCTCGCGTCTTCATCACCGGCGATGCGTGTCACACTCACTCCGCCAAGGCCGGCCAGGGGATGAACGTGTCCATGCAGGACGGGTTCAACCTGGGTTGGAAGCTGGGTCATGTGCTATCCGGGAACAGCCCCCAGTCGCTGCTGCGCACCTACGCTGAGGAGCGCAAGGACATCGCTCACCGCCTGATCGAGTTCGACAAGGCATGGTCTACTCTCATGGCGCAGCCCAGCGATCAGTTCGAGAATCCGCGTCAACTTGAGGAGTTCTACATCCAGAACGCCGAGTTCAATGCCGGTTACCTCACCGAATACGAACCGTCCATGATCACCACGGACAACCGTCATCAGAAGCTCGCGGAAGGCTACCCCCTGGGGCGGCGCTTCAAGTCCGCCATGACAGGGCGGGTGTGCGACCTGGTGCCCATGCAGATCGGTCACGACCACTTTGCGGACGGCCGCTGGCGGGTGTATGTCTTCGCGGACGACGTCGCCCCGGGCGCCTCCCAGCCCCTGCAGGACTGGGCTCGCTGGGCCGAAGGCGCGCTTTCGCCCGAACTGTTCGACACCAAACTGATTCATCGTCAGTTGCACACTGAGTTCGACGTCTCTGACGTGCCTGCTGCGTTCAAGCCCAAGATCGGCAAGTTCCAGTTGACCGACATGGAGAAGGTCTTCGGCACCTTGGAGGACCACGACATCTTTGAGGAGCGCGGCATCAGCAAGGACGGGGCCGTGGTGGTGGTCCGCCCGGACCAATACGTGGCCGGTGTGTTCCCGCTGGATGACACAGCCGAGATTGAGGAGTTCCTCGCGGGCGTGGTGCCGGCTGTGCGGACTAAGGCGCCGGTCGCGGGCTGACACTGGATTGGCGGCGCGGCGTGACTGAACGCTGAGGGAAACGGAGTGTGGCCCTGGACCAGCAGGTCCGGGGCCACACTCCGTTTTCTGGTCGCGGGGGTTCCTAGTCCGCTCTCTTGTCGTCGGCCCACGAAGCGATGTGCATGCGCGATGCGAACCCCAGCTTGGTGAGAATCCGCCCCACATGACCGTCCACGGTGCGGGGAGAAACAACCAACTCCTGAGCTATCTGCCGGTTGGTCATCCCTCGCGCCACGAGTTCCGCGACCTCCCATTCTTTGCGTGTCAGGGGATCGAAGTCGATCTCGTTGGTAGCGTTCTCCTCCGGCTCTGTCAGAGCGACCTCAATGGCTTCCTCCTTGGACAATGGCCTCTGATCGAAGGGACGGGAGCTCCGTTGGGGGGGGTCCACCCCCTGCTGAACCCGACGGGCGGATGCCTGGGAGATCTGTTCAATGTGGGGCCCGAAGGCACCGATGGTGGTGCCCAGACTGCGCCACACATTGGCTGCGGCACCGGAAAGCTCGAGAGCTCGCGGGAAGTTCCGAGTGGATGCGGCAATCCATGAAAGCAATTCGATCGTCAGGGCGGCGCAGATCGCGTCCTGGAAATGCTTCTGGATCGTGAGAGCCTCGGTGGCGGCTGTATGGGCAGCCCGGTGATCACCCAGCATCCAATGGCAGATCCCGCTGATCCACAACGCATACGCACGGTTCCACAGCTCATCGTGCTCGATTGCCGTCTCAATGGCGCGGTCACACGTGGCCAGAGCGATTCGGGGGTCACCGTGGAAAACCTGGGCCATTCCGAGCTGGAATTGTGCCGTAAGGCTGGCGCCCGTGTCACCCACTCGGTCGTGTGCGGCTACGGCGCGTTCGTATTCTCTGATCGATGTCATCAGGTCACCGGTGAACAGACTGTGCAGTCCCGACCAGTGCCGGGTGTGGGCCAGTAACCCGTCATCGTCCAGCATGGTTGCGACCTCGCGGCACTCGGCCAGATACTCGGCCCCGGCCTGGTGATCGCCTTGCAGCAGACTGACCCAGCTGACCACCCACAAGGCCGCCCCACGGTCGGGTGAGGCCGCGGCGTCGTCGTACCCGTCCAACACGCTATCGAGCCAGTGCCTCCCCTCGCTGAGGTAACCGTCTGACACCCAATGGTGGCGCAGCGCAACAGCGAGGCGTGTGGCGGCGGTCAACTCGCCCGGCGTACTCACCGACCACCCCAGGGCAGCCATCGAATTGTGGCGTTCGGTCCTGGCTCGGAGGATGAACTCGCCCTGTCGAGGGCTGCACCACTGATCGACCATGGTTTCCGCTCGGCGCAAATAACAGTCGCGGTGGCGGCGCTGCAATTCGCTCCCCGCCCCCTCTTCCAACTGTTCCGCGCCGTATTCTCGCACCGTCATGAGCAGGCGGTACCTCACGGTTTCGCCGGTGCGTTCCGTCAGCACAATGGACTTTGAGACGAGCTGGTCCAGAAGATCCAGCACGAAGTCGGGGCTGAGATCGCCGAATCCGCAGATTTCCTCGGCCGCGTCCAAATCGAAACTCCCAGGAAACACCGAGAGCCGTTGCCACAGCATTTGTTCCTGGGGGCTGCACAGCTCGTAGCTCCAATCGATCAGGGCCTGGAGCGTACGGTGGCGGGGCTGGGCAAGACGAGAACCACGAGAGAGTAGGCGGAACCGCTGGTCCAATCGGTCCAGTAATTGTGTCACGGACATGCTCTGAAGCCGTGCCGCGGCGAATTCAATGGCCAGAGGCATTCCATCCAAACGGGTGCACAGTTCGATCACTGCTCGCCGGTTCTCAGGGGTGATTGCGAAATCGGGAACCACATTGCGGGCCCGATCCATCAGGAAAGCCACCGATTCAAAGTTTTCCAGATCCTGGCCCGAGTGCTCATCCTCCATGGACGGCATGGCCAGGGGAGGGACGGGGTAGACCAGCTCGCCTGCCATGTTGAGCGGTTCGCGGCTGGTGGTCAGAACCCTCACGCCGGGGGCGGCGGCCAACACACGGTCGACAAGATCGACAGCCCCAGGTAGGACGTGCTCGCAGTTGTCCAGGAACAGCAGCAGTTCCTTATCGCGCAAGTAGCTCACCACTCGTTCCAGTGCCGTGCGGTTGGACTGATCCGGCACGGCAAGGGCAGAGGCAACAGCTGCACTGATGGGAGCGCCGCGGTTCAACGCCCCGAGATCCACCAGCCACGTGCCGTCTTTGTAGTGACGCTGGGATCGTTGTGATACCTCAATCCCCAAACGGGTCTTTCCCACACCGCCCGGTCCGGTGAGCGTGGTGAGCCGGGATCGGGACAGCGCAGCCCGGGCCTCGGTCAGCTCCTTGCGGCGTCCCACGAACGTGGTCACAGCGGCATTACTCGTCAAAGAATCCTGACCGGCTGGTTGGTTACTCATGTCCAACATCTTCTCGCGGCGAAGCGGGGAAGAGAATTGGGGCCCCGGCCGTGCGCGTGCCGGGGCTCCAACAGTCGGGTGCGACGGTTACTTGCCGTTGGTTATTTCCGTTTGCGCGTGAACGCAGAAATACCGGTAATTTCGCGACCCACAATGAGTGCCTGCATGGAGTCAGTGCCCTCGTAGGTGGAGACGACTTCCATGTCCGTGAGGTGGCGGCCGATGTGGT
>JAKDKI010000417.1 GCA_030453435.1 Kocuria sp. | reverse complement strand
CGCTGGTTGCGTCAAGTGCTCTGTATGACTGCGTCAATACTACATCTAGTGTCAGGCAAAGGAAGCGGCCCCAAGATGATGTGGTGACCACAATCCACAGGTGTCTCTCGGTTATCCCCTCACTGTCCACAGGGCGGTGCTGAATCAGGCGCGAGATCTCGCGGAAGTCGGCCCTCCTGTGGACAACGGTAGAGGCGTTGACCACACCCGAAAATTAAAAAACCGGCGTGTCGAGAACCCTCTCGGCACGCCGGTTTCGGTGTCAGATGACCCTTACAGCAGCCCCGCTTCTCGCAGCTGGGCGGAGATGGATGCGCCGTCGTTACCTTCGATCCACAAGGTGCCCTCGGGGATCGACACGGTGCGGTCCTCGGTGGCGCGGGCACCGGCCGCCAACACCGCTTCGGTGGGTGACAGGTTGCGGATCACGATGGCCGCCACGGACTCCGGGTGGCGCTGCGCAAAACCGGAGTAGATCTGCGGATCGTGCTGACCGTCGTCGCCAATGAGGATCCAGCGCACGTGCGGGAAGTTCCTGGCCAGTCGCTGCAGATTCTGAACCTTGTGCTGGGCCCCGGAGCGGAACCAGCGGTCCGTGGTGGGCCCCCAGTCGGTCAGCAAGAGCGTGCCGGCGGGGTACACGTTGCGGGTCAGGAAACGCCGCAGGGTGGGTGCCACGTTCCAGGCACCGGTCGACAGGTACAGGAACGGCGCCTTGCGGTGATGGTTGCGTAAGCGTTCCATCAATACGGCCATACCCGGGGTGGGGGTGCGCGCGTGCTCATTGAGGACGAACGAGTTCCATGCCGCCAGCATGGGACGCGGCAGGGCGGTGACCATCACGGTGTCGTCCACGTCCGACACCACGCCGATGGATTGATCCTCCGAAACGATGGTGACCGTGGCCTCGGTGATCTCGGAACCGTCGGTCTGCATATAGACGGTGTAAATACCCGGTTCCATGCTGACTTGGAGGTCCACGTCGATCACGCCGCCCTTGTCGGCCATGAGGTGGAACTCGTGGTCCCCCAGCCACACGTTCACGTGGGCGAAAGCCAACGGGATCGAAGTAAAGGAACGCCAGCCGCGAATGAACTCGTCGGATTCATCGGTATCCGCAATCAGCTGCCGCGTCTTGAGCAGCACGCGACCCAGGACGCGGACGTGCCTCGTGCTGCCGTACCCGTCGAACGCGAGCATGGTGGGGATGTCACCACGCTGTTCCGCGCGCGCCTGTCGCCACCGGTGCAGCCGTTGCTCCCACCGGTAGCCGATGTTGATGGCCTCTTCCGTGACCTGATCTACGGTCTGGAAAAGGTCCCCGCTACCGGTGTGTTTTGCCATGCCTCACAGTCTTCCACAGCTGTTCCCTTCCACGACGCCGCCGCGTCCCGTGCCGCAGCGCGGTCCCGGTCCGTGGCGGCGTCAAGGTTCCCGACGGCGCCCGAGGTCCGCGAGCGCCGTCGGCGGGGACCTAGCCGCGAACGTAGCGCGGGAAGCGCTCAGGGCGGGCGATCGGCTGGGTTTTGGGGGCCATGTCGATGCCGAGATCCTTGGCGAAGATCAGGCGGGTGCCCGTGTAGACGCGTTCGGTGCGTTTGTTGAGTTCGAACACGCGAGCCCCGCGCAGGGTGTGTTGGTCACGGGTGCCGTCATTGAGGCCGTACGTGCCGAAGCCGGTGCCCGGTCCGTAGCCGAGTTCGATACCGAAGTAGTTGCCCATGTAGGTGTTGATGTGGTCGTGGCCGCAGTACATGCCCAGGATGTCGCCGCGTTCTTTGGCTGCGGCGTAAATACCGGAGTTGATCATGGCGGTGTAGACCCCCTCGTGCTTCTCCCCCACGATGCCGTGGCGCTTCACGGCGGCGGCATGACCGTCGTCATCGGAGCTGAACTGCTGGCCGTACCACATGTGGTGGTGTTCCCACGTGGGGATATGGAAGTACATGAGGCCGGGGACCTTCTTCCCGTAGCGGCGCTCGGTCTCCGCGGAGAGGTCGTTGTACCAGCGGATCTGTTGGGGCCGGATCCAGTCGTAGCCCATGAGTCCCTCGCGGTCCTGACCGCCGGGCTTGTCCTCCGCGTAGCGGCCGGAATCCAGCAGCCACACGGCGAAGGCCGGGGCGTTGCCGCGGGAGGCACGGATCAGCAACTGGGCGTTGGACGAACCGAAGACCTTCTGGTCATCGCCGGGATTGAGGTTGTGCTTGTACTGGCGCACGAACTCGACCAACTGCGGTTCGTACATATTGGTTCCGTTGTCCTCGGTGGAGTCCTCGTCGTGATTACCGAAGGTCACGGCCCACTTGATACCCCGGGACTCCATGGGCATGACCACGTTGTTGATGGCCTG
>JAKDKI010000082.1 GCA_030453435.1 Kocuria sp. | reverse complement strand
TCTGTTCCTCCATGGTGGCGATCACCGGGGTGTCGGTCTCGGGATCGAACTCGGTGGAGGATGCATTGGGCAGGCCAACCACGTTGCGCGCGAATTCCATGACCATGCACTGCAGGCCCAGGCACAGACCCAGGACCGGAACCTGGTTTTCACGGGCCCACTTGAGCGCTCCCAGTTTGCCTTCCAGGCCGCGGATGCCGAAGCCGCCGGGGACGCAGATCGCATCCACGTCGCCGAGTTCACGCTGGGCGCCCTCGGGAGTGTCACACAGGTCGGAAGCAACCCACTTGATGTGCACGCGGGAGTCATTGGCGAAACCGCCGGCCCGCAGCGCTTCCGACACGGACAGGTATGCGTCCGGGAGGTCGATGTACTTGCCGACCAGCGCCACGTTCACGTGGTGCTCGGGTTGGTGTACGGCCTCGAGCAGGTTGGACCACTGGGTCAGATCCGCGTCGCTGTAGGACAGACCCAGGTAGTCGAGGATGTAGGTGTCCAGGCCCTGGTTGTGCAGGGTGGTGGGGATGTCGTAGATGCTCGGGGCATCGGCACACGAAATCACGGCGTCCAGGTCCACGTCGCACGCGCCGCCAACCTTGCGGAGCATGCCGTCCGGAACATCGCGATCGCAACGCAGCACCAGTGCGTCCGGCTGGATTCCCAGACCGCGCAGCGTGGCCACGGAGTGCTGGGTCGGTTTGGTCTTGAGCTCACCGGACGGGCCGATGAACGGGATCAGGGACACGTGCAGGTAGAACACGTTGTTGCGGCCCACGTCCTGGCGCACCTGACGGGCGGCCTCGATGAAGGGCTGTGATTCGATGTCACCCACGGTGCCACCGATCTCGGTGATGATGATGTCCGGGGCGTCCTGATCCTCCGAACGGCGGCGCATACGGCGCTTGATCTCGTTCGTGATGTGAGGGATGACCTGAACCGTGTCTCCCAGATATTCGCCGCGGCGTTCCTTGGCGATCACGGTCGAGTAGACCTGCCCGGTGGTCACGTTGGCGGAGGCATCCAGTTTTTCGTCCAGGAAGCGCTCGTAGTGACCGATGTCCAGATCGGTTTCTGCGCCGTCGTCCGTGACGAAGACTTCACCGTGCTGGAACGGGTTCATGGTTCCGGGATCAACGTTGAGGTACGGATCCAGCTTCTGCATGGTCACTGACAGTCCGCGCGAGCGGAGCAACATGCCCAGCGACGAGGCCGTCAGGCCCTTGCCAAGAGAGGAAGCTACACCACCCGTGACGAAGATCTGTCGGGTAACTTTGCCGTTATTCTGCGTGCCTGCCTCGGGGGCGGCGTTCTGAGCGTTCACCACGGAATTTCAGCCTACCATTCCAGTTGCGTTGAGTTGACGGGTAGTTGTGTCATGCGGTGGCGTCCCGCAAGAGCTCGCGGGCGTGTTCCCGCGCCGCTTCAGAGTTTTCGTGACCCGCGAGCATGCGGGCCAATTCCACCACGCGTTCCTCGTCCGTGAGAACTCTCACGTCAGAAACCGTGGAATCCGAAGATTTGGTCACCAGCACGTGGTGGTCTGCGAAGGCCGCAACCTGCGGCAAGTGGGTCACCACGAGCACCTGGACATTCTTGGCCAGCATTTTGAGGCGCCGTCCGATTTCCACCGCCGCTTTGCCGCCCACACCCGAGTCCACTTCGTCGAAGACGAAGGTCGGCACCGGGTCCACCTCGGACAGGACAACCTCAAGCGACAGCATGATGCGGGAGAGTTCACCGCCAGAGGCGCCCTTGCCCAGCGGGCGCGGCTTGGCATCCGGGTGGGGCGCAAGCATGAATTCGATCTCGTCGCGTCCGTATTCGGTGAATTGTTCGGACGGTTCTACCGAGACGACCAGCGTCGCATTGGGCATGGCCAGCGCGGTCAGTTCCTTGCTCACGGCGCGGGAGAGTTTCTCGGCGGTCTTCCTGCGGAGCTCCAACATGGTCTGCGAGCGCTCGAGCAATTCCTGGTGCAGAGCGTGAGCCTCCGAGCGAAGTTCCTCATCGCGCTGCGGATCATCCACCAACTCGGAGAGTCGAGTGCGGGCGGTGTCGGCCCAGTGGATGACCTCGTCGATCGTGGCCCCGTACTTCCGCGTGAGGGTCCGCAGCGCATTGCGGCGCTGTTCCACCTGAGCGAGTCGCGCGGGCCCGTCCTCGTCGAGACCGCTCGCGTACCCCGAGAGGTCCGCGGCGACGTCGGCGGCGACCACGGTAAGTTCGCGCACCCGCGTGGCCAGGTCTGCCAGCTCCGCGTCCGAATCCGACTCGTGGTCGAGGGCCTGCTGTGCGTGAGACAGCAGGGCCACCGCGTTGACGGTCGGCTCATCATCCGCGTCCGTCCCGCTCAGCGCGGCCTGCGCGGTCAAGGCCGCGGACCTCAACGATTCGAGGTTGGTGAGCTTTTCGCTCTCGGCATCCAGTTGGACGTCCTCGCCGGAAATGGGTTCCACGGCGTCGATCTCTTCGAGCGCGGTGGTCAGGCTCTGGGCCTCCAGGGCGCGCTCACGCATGTTTTCTTTGATCTCGCGCAGGGTCGCCACAATGGTCCGATACCGAGCCAGTTTCTCTCGATACGCGGCCAGCTCTTTCGCCAGGGGTGCCCCCGCGTACTCGTCCAGGGCCTTGCGCTGGGCCACGGCAGACTTCAGCCGTAGCTGGTCGGATTGGCCGTGCACGGCCACCAATGTCTCCCCCACGGCGCCCAGTGTTCCCACGGGTGCGGATCGGCCGCCCACATGCGCGCGACTACGGCCCTCCGCAGAGACGGTGCGCGACAACAAGATCTGCGCCTCGTCCTGGCCGTTCACCGTTTCGACGTCGACGACGCCGCCGGCCTCCTCCACGAGTTCGACCGCCCCGTGCGTTGCCGGCACCATGACGGTTGCCTCGGCCAGGGCCTTACCGCTTCCGGAACGTACAGCACCGGCGTCCGCACGGTTGCCCAGGAGCATGCCGAGGGCGGTGACGACCATCGTCTTACCGGCACCGGTCTCACCCGACAGGATGGACAGGCCGGGTCCCAAGGGCAGCACGGCATCCGTGATGACACCCAGGTCGTGGATGTGAATTTCTTCGATCATTGGCTCGGGTTCTCACCTGACGAGGATCGGTCCGGGGATTGGTCGAGAATGTGGCGCGCACTGTCACTGTCGCGGGCGGAAATAGGGTCGTAGGGGATTTCGCGTCCCACACTGAGTTTGGGGAACCCGTTGTCCTCGGACACCACGTTGTGCTCGGGCTGGACCATGGGCAACGCCGTGGTCTTGGCCTCCTGCTGATCGGTGGGCAACGGTCCTCGCCAACCGGCCGTGGGCAGTTCGAACTTCTTGACGAGTCGCTCCGAGAAGGGCGTGGCGTGCATCCGGGCAAGATTCACCGGCTTATCCGAACGGCGAACCTCGATGCGGCAACCGGGCGGAAGATCCGCAGTCCTGCGACCGTCGCACCACAGCACTCCGCGAGCGTCGGTGCGAGTCAGCACCTCTACGGCCATCGTGGAGCGCGGGGAGATCACCAGGGGGCGGGAGAACAATGCGTGAGCCGACAGCGGCACCATGAGCAGGGCCTCGACCTCGGGCCAGACCACCGGTCCGCCGGCGGAAAATGCGTAGGCGGTGGATCCCGTGGGGGTTGCCATGACCACACCGTCGCAACCGAACGTGGACAGCGGGCGGCGGTCCACCTCGATGACGACTTCCACCATTTTTTCGCGGTTGCCCTTTTCGACCGAGGCCTCGTTGAGCGCCCAGGTGTGCAGAACTTTCTTCTGGTTCTCCCACACGGTCACGTCCAGTGCCATGCGGCGTTCCACGGTGTAGCGGCCATCCACGATTGCCTCAACGGTCTCCGTGAGACCGGAGCGTTCGGACTCGGCCAGGAAGCCCACGTGACCCAGGTTCACACCCAGCAGCGGGGTGTCCACTCCGCGGACCACTTCTGCCGCGCGCAGGATGGAGCCGTCACCGCCGAGCACCATGACCAGTTCGATGTCACGCAGAGCCACGTCCTCTTCGACGATCTCCACGGGAGCCATGGACTGGCCATCGGCCTGCAGTGCTTCGAGATCTCGGCGGGACAACACAGGAATCAGCCCGGCGTCGTGCAATTGCGCGCAGGACTGACGGGCGGCGTCCTTGGCGTCACGCCTGCCCGTGTGTGTCATGACCAAGATTTTCCGGCTCACGAGTTCGGGTCATCCTCCTGCGATTCGGTCTGCGGTCGTACGGACTTTGCTAAGACTACGCGAGCGATCAGACTCGCTGAACGGTGCTTCGCTTACGGCACCAGACGAAGAACTCCACGTTGCCGTCTTGACCCGGCAGGGGGCTTTCAGCCCGTCCCTTCACATCCAGGTTGGCATTTTCGGCGGCGGCGACCACCCCGTCCACCGCGCGTCGTCGTTCCCGTTCGGAAGTGACGACGCCGGTACGGGAGATATTATGCGGGCCCACTTCGAATTGGGGTTTGACCATGAACAGTACGTCTCCCCCGTCCTTGGTGGCGCGGCCGAGTGCCTCAGTGACCAGCGTCAGGGAAATGAAGGAAAGATCGCACACGGTCAGGTCCGCCGGGCCACCGATCTGCTCCGGTTTCAGGTATCGCACGTTGAGGCCCTCGTACACGCGCACACGATCGTCATGACGCAGCTCGGCCACCAACTGATCGTGCCCGACGTCCACCGCGAGCACTTCCCGCGCTCCGCGGCGCAGCAGCACGTCCGTGAAGCCACCGGTGGAGGCGCCGGCATCCAGGCAGCGCAGCCCGGCCGGATTGATCTCGTTAAAGGTGTCCAACGCGCCCGCAAGCTTATGGCCGGCGCGGCTCACGTATTCGTCCGCCGCCGACGCCGCTACCTCCAGCTGGTCCTCGTCACCCACCTTCAGGGACGGTTTGGTGCAGGGTGAGCCATTCACACTGACGCGTCCGCCTCGGATCCAGGACGCCGCGAGCGTCCGGGATCGAGCGAGCCCTCGAGTGGTCAGGGCTTGGTCCAACCGCTGGCTCACTGGCCCGTGAGCCCCGTGGGGAGGGAACCGGGTTGCTGATTGAGGATGGCTTCCAGTTCAGCGTGCAGCTCCTGGTATGCCGCAGCGCGTTCATTGACCGGCAATCCACTCACCGCGGCTTCTTTGGCGAGTACACGGTCCACAGAATCCAGCCCGGTGACGGGCGCCGCAGCAGAGCCAGCGTGGTCCGCAGCATTTTCTTGTGGTGCCTCCCCCAGCTCTGTGTCTCGGACAAGCGCGTCCGCGCCGTTCAAGGACCCTTCTTCCGGGGACTCTGAATCGTGGGTATCGGTGTCCGGGGCTTCCCAATTGTCATCCGGGAACTGCTCGCTCATCGCGCCGCCTCCCATGTAACCTCGGGACTCGTCGGAGATTCCGCGTCGGGGTGCAGTCCCCACCACGCGGCGCAGGCTGCACGCCAACCGTCCAGGCTGTTCTCCGGTGCGTGAATCTGCACGCCGTTGTCCCGAGCGGTGGCAACGGCCTCACGGCACCTGGCGGTGACTTCCTGATCCTCGTACTCGCCAGGGGTTACGTCCGGGTCGGGGTAAGCATCGAACAGCTCACGCAGGTTGCCGAGCAGGTACGTGGGACGTTCCTGATCACACGCGCGCAACACGGACTCCGGGGTGTCCACACCCGTGAACACCTCGATGCTCTCCATACCCGCGGCGTGAGCACCGCGAATGTCGGTGTCGAGGCGGTCGCCCACCACCACCGGTCGCTGGCTCTTGGCGCGCTCTGCCGCTTCGTGGAACACCGGTGCCTGCGGCTTGCCCGCAACGATGGGCTCGCGACCAGTCGCGGCAGCTACCGCCGCGACCAGTGTGCCGTTGCCCGGCGCTATGCCGCGTTCCTTGGGAATGGTTCGGTCCGTGTTGGTCGCGCACCACAGCACCGACTCATCGGCCAGCGTGTAAGCAGCCTCGGCCAACTGCTCCCAGCCGAGTTTGGGGTTAAACCCTTGGACCACAGCCACGGGCTCATCCGACTGGGACCAGACCGGAGTGAGGCCCACCGCGCTGATCTCGTCCGCGAGCGCCTGCGCACCAGTGATCAGTACTTTGGCCTTTTCGGGGAGCCGCCCGGCCAGCAATTTAGCGGCCGCCTGAGCGGAACTGGCCACGCTGCTTTCCTGGGTGGGAGCGCCGAGCTCAGAAATGTGTTCCGCCACCGCGGCCGGCGGGCGTGACGCGTTATTCGTCACGTACATCACCGGCACGCCCATCTCCACGGCGCGGTTGAGTGATTCCGGTCCGCCGTCAATGGCGTCGGGACCCGCGTAGACCACGCCGTCGAGATCACACAGCAGCGCGTCGAAGCGACTGATCAGCGGCTCATCGGTCATGGTTCTCGGAATCTTCACCGGTCTGAGGGGCCTCTCCGGGTTCCGACGGGGGAGCCACCGTATGGGACTCCCCGGACTCCCCCGGTTCCATGGGAGGCTCGACGGTGTCCGAGTCGGCCTCGCCTGAGGGCTCCACGTTCTCGCTGTGGCGCTCCCCGGCCTCACGCACAGTCTCCTTGGCAGCGTCCACATCAATGTCGTCCCCGAGATCCACGATCTCCGGTTCTGCGAACTGCCCCTGGCCGAGTGCGGCCTCCGCGACAATGGCCTGACGTTCCCAGCTCACGGACTCCTTGTCTCGGCCGACGCCGCGCAGTGCTTCCGCGTAGGCGCGGAACAGCCGGGGGCTGTAGGAGAAGCCGCGGTTCTTGTCGAGCTGCGGGATCTGCAGGGCTTCCAGCGCAGCCTGACTATCGCCGACATCGGCATGGACGCCGGACACCACGATGGCCAGTTCCACCTTGCCCGCGGCGTCCAGCTTCTCTGCCGCGGTGGACTGAGCTTCCTCGAGCGCCTTATCAGCCTTGCCCAAAGCGCGCTGGCAATCCACGATGAGCGGCAAGTGCTCCTCAGAACCGGAAATACGGCGATGGGTCCTGAGCTCCTTGAGCGCCAGGGCGTAATCCTCGGCGGCATAGGCCGCCACACCCGTTGCTTCACGCACCACTGCAATTCGGCCGGCCTTACGCACGGCCGCGTTGGCGTGCTCGAGCGCAAACTCGGCGTCGACGTCCAAATAGCGCGCCGCCATCACAAGGTGCTGGGCCACCCGCTCAGCATTACGAGGTTCCAGCGCCTCGAGCTGACGACGAGTGGGCTTGTCGATCTCGCGACCCGTCACGTCCTCGTCGATGTCCGGTGCGATGAAGCGCGGCTTATCCAGATCATTGAGATCGCGTCGAGTCATCCGCTCTTCGCGGTCAGCATCCCTGCGGCGGTCATCGCCACCGAAGTTGCCCCGACCCCGATCATCGCGGCGCCCATCGGAACGGTCGTCCCTGCGGAAGTCCTTCCGACCGTCGGGCCGGCCACCACGGTCATCACGGCGATCCCCGCCGCGGTCGTCACGACGCCCACCGGCTGAACGGCGGTCGTCACGACGATCATCCCGGCGGAAGTCCTTGCGTGCATCGGGGCGACCACCACGGTCATCGTGGGAACGGCGGTCGTCAGACCGGCCTCCGCGGTCATTGCGTCGGTTGTCGTCACGATCTCCGTACGACCGACGATCATTGCGATCTCCCCGGGGGCGATCATCCCAGCGTCGGTTCTCCCGGCGGTCGCCACCGCCGTATCCCTCACTGCGTCGACCATCCGAACGGCCACCGCGATCATCGCGACGCTCATTCCGGCGGTCGCCGGAGCGGTCGTCACGCCGGTAGTCTCGACGATCTCCACCGCGGTCATCGCGGCGGCCATCGTTGGAACGGCGATCATCACGACGGTCCCCGCCACGGTCATCACGGCGATCCCGAGATCCCCCGCGGTCATCCCAGGTACGGCTACGGTTGCCGGTTTCCCGCTTGCGCTCCCAGTCACCGCTGCGACGTTCCGAACGGTGCCCGTCCTTGCGATCTTGGAACCGATCGAACTGACGGCTCTGACCCTTGCGGTCACCGGAACGCGCGTCCGAACGGTCAGTACGGGGGCGATCATCCCAGCGGCGGGGTTCACGGCGTTCATCACCGCCCTGGCCGTCTCGACGCCGATCATCACGACGGTCCCTCGAATCGTCCCGGTCCTGCCAGGAGCGATTCCGATGTCCACGGTTGTTCCAGCCGCCGGGCCCGCCCGAGCCGCGGCGTCGGTCTCCGCCGGAAC
>JAKDKI010000416.1 GCA_030453435.1 Kocuria sp. | reverse complement strand
ACCCCGACCTGTTCCGTGCTTCCCAGAAGGCCCGCGAGGCCGACGAGAGCCTGGTCGATCGAATTCTCGACGCCGACGCCCAGCGCCGGAGCGCCATCACGGAGTTCGAGAACCTCCGCGCGGAGCAGAACGCGTTTGGCAAAAAGGTGGCCAAGGCCCAGGGCGAGGAGAAACAAGAACTGCTCGCCCAGGTCAAGCAGCTCGCTGCGGATGTGAAGGCCACGCAGGCCACCGCCGACGCCGCTCAGCAGACTCAGCAGGCCCTGCTCGCCCAGCTGCCCAATCTGGTGGAAGACGGGGTGCCTTCCGGGGGCGAGGACGATTTCACGGTACTGCGCACCGAAGGCACACCGCGCGATTTCGAGGCCGAGGGCTTCGAGCCCAAGGATCACCTGGAAATCGCCGAGCTGCTCGATGGGATCGACATGGAACGCGGGGCCAAGGTCTCCGGTTCCCGGTTTTACTTCCTCAAGCGTGACATCGCCCGTCTGGAGAACGCCCTGTTGCTCGCGGCGCAGGACCTGGCCCTGGACAACGGCTTCATCCCGATGACCACGCCCAACCTGGTGCGTCCCGAGGTCATGAGCGGAACCGGTTTCGACGTGGAACACGATGATGAGATCTACCGCGTGGAAAAGGACGACCTGTACCTGGTCGGCACCTCCGAGGTGGCCCTGGCCGGCTATCACATGGACGAGATCCTGGATCTGTCCGACGGCCCCCTGCGCTACGCCGGATGGTCCTCGTGCTACCGCCGCGAGGCAGGCTCCGGTGGTAAGGACACCCGTGGCATCATCCGGGTGCACCAGTTCAATAAACTGGAAATGTTCGTCTACTGCACCCAGGACCAGGCACCCGCAGAACATGCACGACTGCTGGCCTGGGAAGAGCAGATGCTGCAGGCATGCGGTCTGAGCTACCGAGTGATCGATACCGCAGCCGGCGATCTCGGAACCTCCGCCGCCCGCAAGTTCGACTGCGAAGCCTGGGTTCCCACCCAAGGCCGCTACCGTGAGCTGACCTCGACCTCCAACTGCACCACCTACCAAGCCCGCCGGCTGAACATTCGTGAACGGCTGCCGGAAACCACGGGTGCTGACGGCAAGCCCAAGAAGGCGGGCACTCGCGCCGTCGCCACCCTGAATGGCACGTTGGCCACCACCCGTTGGCTCGTGGCCATTCTCGAAACCCACCAGCAGCAGGACGGTTCCGTGGTGATTCCCGAGATCCTGCGGCCCTACATGCGTGGTCAGGACGTGATGGTCCCGGTCAACTGACGCACCGGGGAGTTCATGCGCCGGCAACCGTGCGGTCTGCGCCGTGTCATCGAAAGCTGGTGGTGTGACACCATGACTGTTATGACTGAAACCCAGGCTGGCATCGATGACCGGCAGCAAGAACAACTGAAATCAGCGGCGGATACGCTTCCCCCCACCAAAGTTCAGCCCGTACGCACGGGCGCGTGGACCAAGGAGGAGGGGGTCAAGTACCTCGTGGCCCTGGATGTCGACGGCACCCTGGTGGACCACGACGGCAAGATGTCTCGCGCCGTGAAAGACACCGCCCGCGCAGTGGTCGCAGCAGGTCACCACGTGGTGATCTCGACCGGCCGCTCCATGGGTGCAACCCTCCCCGTCATTCGGCAGGTTCACATGGAGTCCGGCTTTGCCGTGTGCTCCAACGGCGGCATCACGCTGCGACTGGACCCGGAACTCGAGCGGCACTACGAAGTGGTGGACCGGGTCAGCTTTGATCCGTCATCCGCTTTGGAAGCCCTGGCCGACAAACTGCCCACCGCCAAATTCGCGCTCGAAAGCGCCGACGGCACGTTCTACTCGACCGAGCGGTTCCAGGACTCGTCCTTCGGTATCGAGGCCATCGGAGTGGACCTCAAGACCCTCTCCGAGACCCCGGCGGTCCGCCTGGTGGTCTACAGCGCCAACGACACCCCGGAAGAATTCGCCAAGGTCATCGACGAGGCCGGCCTGCACGGAGTCACCTACTCCGTGGGCTGGTCCTCGTGGCTGGATGTGGCCGCTAACGGAGTATCCAAGGCCAGCGCGCTCGAACAGATCCGGCGCCAACTCGGGGTGGACCCCGCTCACACCATCGCCATGGGCGATGGCCGCAACGACATCGAGATGCTCGACTGGGCTGCCCGCGGCGTGGCCATGGGCCAGGCACCCGAGGAAGTGGCCGAGGTATGTCACGAAGTCACCACCACGGTCTACGAGGACGGCGCCGCGCGCATCCTGCAGACCCTGCTCTAGATCCGGACACTGCGCAGCATGGGTGCGGCCAACCGCGTGAAACCGGCGCGAGAACTGCGATACTGAGAACGTGTTTGTGATGACATTGACTCAGCGCGTGGAGGACAGC
>JAKDKI010000415.1 GCA_030453435.1 Kocuria sp. | reverse complement strand
GATGACCGCCACCGCGCCTTCACCACCAGCTGGACCCTGCAGGGCACCCAGTTCGGCACCTTGCTGGCAACCGCCGTGTTCATCCCCTTCACCCTGATCCTCACCGAAGAACAGTTGTTCAGCTGGGGCTGGCGCGTACCGTTCTGGGCCTCCGCCGTGGTGGTGTTCGTGGCGTACATGATCCGCCGTCATCTGGAAGAGCCGCCGGCCTTCGAGGAAGCTCAGACCGAGGGCACCGAGGTCAAGCGCACCGCTCCCCTGAGCACCCTGTTGAAGTACCACAAGGCCGCCGTGATCCGCATTGCTGCCGCCGCAATGGTCAACACCATCAACGTGGTGTTCTTGGTGTGGTCACTGTCCTTCGCAACCTCCATCGTGGGCCTGGAACGTTCCACCATGCTGTGGGTCTCGGTGGTCGCGAACTTCGTGGCACTGTTCACCATTCCGGCGTGGGCACTG
This sequence comes from Kocuria sp., assembly GCA_030453435.1. Classification (GTDB taxonomy): domain Bacteria; phylum Actinomycetota; class Actinomycetes; order Actinomycetales; family Micrococcaceae; genus Kocuria; species Kocuria atrinae. Next base: position 1,921 of record JAKDKI010000415.1, on the reverse strand, counting down.
CTGGCGGACAAGATCGGCCGCAAGCCCGTGTTCATCGTGGGTGTGCTGGGTGCCGTGGGCTTCATGTTCCCCTACCTGGCGGCAGTGTCCGCCGGTAACTGGACCCTGATCTTCCTGCTGGGTGCATTGCTGTCCGGTTGCTTCTACTCCATGGCCAACGGCATCTGGCCCTCGTTCTACGCGGAGATGTTCCCGACCCGCGTTCGCGTGACCGGCCTGGCTCTGGGTACGCAGATCGGCTTTGCGATCTCCGGCGGCATCACGCCGTTCCTGGCCACTTCCGTGGCCGGCGCCGACGGATCCTCCTGGATCAACGTGGCCCTGGTCGTTGCAGCCGCGGGACTGATCTCGGTAGTCGCAGCACTGACCGCCAAGGAAACCAAGGACCGCTCGCTGGACGAGATCAACGACCTGCACACCACCCGCACCGAGGCACTCGAGCTGGGTGCATTGGACCGCAAGGAGGCCTCGGCTGCGGGCCGCCGCTGACGCAGCTTGGCGGGGTGAGAACTCAGCCCCGTGATCTTTTGAACTAACCCACGCGACCCGGCCCGGGCGGCGTCGTCACTCCTGGTGAGTGGCGGGCCGCTCGGGCTTGGTGATGTGCAGGGCGATGGACGCGAGTACGCCGACCACGGCGGCGGCCATCGTGAGCATGAATCCGCGCTCGGGCTGCACGGACAGCACGCCGCCCAGCGCGGCACCCAGCGAGACACCGAGCACCAGGCACGTGGTGAGCATGGTCATCACCGAAGCAATGCGGTGCGAGGGTGCAATCCGCTCGCCGCGGCCAAACGAGCTGACCAGCATGGTGCCCACACCCACGCCGGTGATCACAAACAGTGCGGCAATCACCGGAGTACCGGGCAGGGACAGCAAACCGACGCAGGTCAGCGCGATGATGGATGCGCCGATGGCCACGCGCAAGGACAACGGGAAGCGCTCCGGCAGCCGGGAGACCAGAATGCTCGCGACCGCGCTGCCCGCGCCCATGAAGCCGTAGATGATGCCGGTGTAAGCCTCGGTGCCGCGGATCGCATTGATCGAAGTCAGCGCGGTCTGGGTCGAGCCGAACACGGTGCCCACGCACAGGCACACGATCATGGGCGGCACCACCTTGGTGATCGAGATCCCCCCGATGCCACCCGCTGCGGTTTCCTCGACCGTGGCCGCGCCGTGCTCGGTGCGGTGGCGCGCCAGGTACACGATGAACGCACCCTGGCCCACGATGACCCACGCCATGATGGTGAGCAGCGCGGGATTGGGGCCGAGCAGACCAACGAGCAGACCGGCGATGACGGGGCCCAGGATGAAGCTGGTTTCGTCACAGGCCGTTTCGTAGCCCAGCGCACGACTGATCAGCCGCGGTTGCCGACGACGCCGCGCCAAGCCCGACCAGTGCGCCCTCGCGATCGCGCCCACTTGCGGGTTCGCGGAACCGACCAGGGCGGCGCACACGAGGATGAGAGCGGTGGGGCCTTCGTTGACGACCGTGAGAAGTAGTGCCGCGAGGCTCAGTAGTTGGACGAGCGTGGCACCCGTAACCACGGGCAACGGGCCAAAGTGGTCGACGAGCCTGCCGACCAACGGGGCACCGACCGCTGAACCGAGTCCGACGGCTGCCACCGTGATGCCGGCCAGGCCCAGGCTCAGTCCGGCGCCGCTGACGTAGAGCAGTAGACCGAGTTGAACGGTAGCCGCGGGCAGACGGCCAATAAATGCCGTGATCAGGAACGGCCAGCCGCCTGCTTCGACGAGCGAATTCTGTGAAGAGAGTGGCCTCTGTGCCTGAGGCGCGGTCGAGCTGGACAAAGGAACCTCCGGGTACACCAAACCGCCGCACACCCGACCACACGTGCGGACCGATCCCTCTAAGTTCGCTTCAAATGGTACGCGCGAATTGGGCGGTTGGTGGTGGGTG
>JAKDKI010000081.1 GCA_030453435.1 Kocuria sp. | reverse complement strand
CCACGCCCAGCGCCGTGGACAAGACGGCGGGCTCCGCCCGCGCCCTGAACCCCGCGGCCCGGCACGCGGCCCGCACCCATCCGCAGCGGGGCCGCTTTTCTGTGCGCAGAATGTATTCTGAGCGTTACAATGCCAGCGTGTGGGCGAGCCGCTCGCCCCGCTCATCGGGCTTGGTGTGCCGTCTAGAGAGCGCGCCGAACAGCACCAGAATTGCGAGCAGAGCGAGAAGGACCATTCCGGCAGCCAGTGCCACCCATCCCCCGCTGTCTCCGCTGCCGGTCAGGACACCGGATGCCTTGGCAAAGGTTTCCGGAATGTCGACGTCCCACACACCGACATCGAGGGCTTCCATGCCCACCGCGACAAGGGTGCTTGCGGGCATGGTGATCAGCAAGCATGCCCCAACAATGGCGGCGGTGAGCCGAGCTGCGGGAGATGCCGTCTTGTCGGGGTTTTCCCGACCGGTCAGGAGTGCCTTGGGGTCACGCACCGCGAGGAAAGGCGCCCCAATGGTCATGAATCCGAATATCCATCCCATGCCGTAGATGGCTATTGCCGTGGCGGTGACGAATATGAAGGGGTCCCCCGATCCCCACAGGTAGTGCGGTGACCACGCAGCGGGGTCTTCAGGCGGAAGCGCGTGTGCGGTAGCCAGGCCGCTGACGATAGAGACCGGTAATAGTGGTACGAAACATTGGACGACCATGCGCCAGGGTAAGGTCATCTCGGTCTTGACGATTCCTGAACGAGCCCCGTACCAAACACCGGTCACCGCGGGGCCCAGCAACGGAGCATAGGTGAGCCACGAATCGAGATCATGATCCGGTGTCATCTCCGCGGTACCAACCCAGGAGACGATGGCCGTGGCCACCAGGAAGATCACACCGTGCCAGGACAGCACCTCGGCCGTTTGCTTCAAGAACGCCACAACATCCTCCGTTCGGTGACGGTCGCCACGCTACCGGAGCGGCTCAATGGCCGGAACACAGCCGGCTCTCAGCCGAACGAAATATTGGACACCGCCGGACCTCGCGCTTACGAACTCGGACGGAAGGCAGTGCTGCCGTCACGGCCCACAAGGCTCTCAGCAGAATCCTCTGTAGGCTCTGACGTGCCATACGGCTCCAGTCCCCGCGATGCCGTGGGCAGGGACGACGCCGCCACAACAGTCACCGCGCGCGACTCCCGTTCGGGTTGTGCTCGCGCACCGCGAATATCGGCCTGCACTACGGCGCCCGCAGCCGCGGCTAGGAGCAGGATCTGGCCGTACAGGTTGAACCACAGGAGCACACCGACCAGCACGGCAAAGGAGAACAGATAGGGGTTGTTGGTGGTGCGCGCAATGATCTCGCCACCCGCGAAGCGCAAGAGTTGCAAGCCGGTCGCCCCCACCAGAACCGTGACCACCAGCGCCTTGCGGTGCAGCTTGAGCTGCGCGACGCCCCGGACCAGCGTGAAACTCATGAGCAGGTCGACCACGAAGCCCAAGGCAATGGCCAGTAGGACATTGAGCCCGCTGTCCAGCCAGGCTTGCGGTTCGATCCAGCCTGTACTTTCCAACCAGCGCGTCACGGATTCCACGGCACCGGAAGCGAACACACTGATGGCCGCAGAGGACAGCAACAGAACACCAATGACCGCGAGCCATGCCAGATCACGCGGCACCGCTGCTATGGGCATACCGGGAGCCGGTGGCAGCTCGAACATCCGACGGGTGGCCAGTCGGATTCCCGCGATCCAGCGCCATGCGGTGAACACCAACACGCCCGCTGCAATCCCGGAGGCCACGGTGAACGGTGCAGTGTTCTGCAGCAGGCTCAGGGGGACCACTCCTCCCTGACCGTCACCCACGTCCAGCAGACCGGGTATGGACTGCCCGATGCTCTCCACGAGTGATTGTTGCAGTGCGGAGTCCCGACCCAGGAACACGCCGAGCAATGAGAACCCGATGACCAACAACGCGGTGGACGCAAAGAGCAGCTGGTAAGCCAGCCCGGCCGCCATGAGCGGGCCTCCGTGGAACATGTAGTGCGTGATGATGCGCGCCGGAAAAAGCGCCATGAGCCGGGCGAAACCCCAGATCAACAGTGCTGGGAGACGTTTGGTGAGAGGAGCGCCGTCGTGCGCCAGTTGGTGCCGTACCCGGGCTAGTCTCCGGTGTTCTGCGGTGAGTCCCCGCCGGTCGGTGATCGGAGGGACCACCGGTGGCGGAGCGTTGTCAGGCGCGGCCATCGCCGGCAAACGCAATGCGTTCGCGCACGTGCCACTGGCCGTTCTCGTCGCCCTCGTACAGGTCGATGTGATCCACCAGGAAGGAGGCCCGATAGGTGCGTAAGGTCTGCTCAGCGCGGTCCAGGAACTCGTCCGGAACCGCATGAGCCAGCGTCACGTGGGGGTGGAACTCGAAGGGTGAGGCGGAGACCATGTCCGCGTCGTTGAGACGGTTGTGCAGGGCCACGCAGTCGTCGTATCCCTTGTCGATACGCAGGAACACCACCGGCGTGACGGGCCGGAACGTGCCGGTTCCGTTGATTTCCACGTGGAAGGGCTGCCACCCGCTGACCACGGAGCGCACGTGATCGACCAGTTCTTCCCACCGGTCTTCCCGGGGAGCAATCATGAGCGTGATGTGCGCGGGAACGCTACCGGCCACGGGGTCACCGAAGGAGGCTCTCCAGTCCTGCAGTTCCTTGCCCATGGGCTCGGGCAGCTCGATGACCACACCCGTGTAAACCTGCCCCGGTTTGACCGTGGGTGAACTGTGTTGGTTCTTCACTGGGCCTCCTCGCCTCACGCGAGATTCAGCCTAGTCGAAGCCACCACGGGATCACACACCCGGCAGGAAGCCCATGCGGTCGTAGACCGCCTTGATGGTTTCCGAGGTCATCTCACGGGCCTTCTCCGCGCCCCGGGCCAGGAGCCGGTCCAGCTCGGCCGGGTCGTCCAGCAGCTGCTGGGCGCGCTGCTGGATCGGGTCCAGAGTCTCGGTGACGACCTCCGCGAGTCCGACCTTCAGATGGCCGTACATCTTGCCCTCGTACTGCTCCACGATCGACTCGATCGGATCACCGGTGAGCGAGGAGTAAATGGTCAGCAGGTTCGCAATACCCGGCTGCGCCTCGCGATCAAAGCGGATCACGTTGCCGTCGTCGGTCACGGCGGACTTGATCTTCTTTGCGTTCTTCTTGGCCGGATCCAGCAGACGAACCAGACCGTTCTCGGATGCCGCGGACTTGGACATCTTGGCGGTGGGGTTCTGCAGATCGTAGACCTTGGCCGAGTTGGTCAAGATCTTGGCGTCGGGCACCACAAAGGTCTCCCCGAAACGCGCGTTGAAGCGCTGGGCCAAGTTCCGTGTGAGCTCCAGGTGTTGACGCTGGTCCTCCCCCACCGGAACCTGGTTGGCCTGGTAGATCAGGATGTCCGCGGCCATCAGCACGGGGTAGGTGAACAGCCCCACGGTGGTATTGTCCGCGCCCTGCTTCAAGGATTTGTCCTTGAACTGGGTCATGCGGGCGGCCTCGCCGTAGCCGGTGATGCAGTTGAGCACCCACGAAAGCTGAGTGTGCTGGGGCACCTGCGACTGGATGAGCAGCGTGGAGCGTTCCGGATCGATGCCGGCTGCAATGTACTGCGCGGCGGTCACACGAGTTCGCTCGGCCATCGTGGCCGGGTTCTGCCCCGCAGTGATCGAATGCAGATCCGCCACGAAGAACACACAGTCGTTGTCGTCCTGCATGGACACCCAGTTGCGCAACGCCCCCACGTAGTTCCCCAGGTGCAGGGAGTCCGCCGAAGGCTGCACGCCGGACACCACGCGGGGCTTGGTCGTTACGGGGGTGGTCTGCTCGTTCACGAGTGTTGCTTCTTTCACCTAGTGCGAATCATTGTGGGTCACTGGGGACGACGACGCTCGGCCGGCTATCCGGCCAAGGTCACCGAGCGGCGTCGTCGCCGGAAAAATACTGAATCAGTCGAAGCTGTAATCGACCACGAGCGGTGCGTGGTCCGAGAACCGCGTGTCGTAGCTGGCGGCGCGATCCACCGTGGCCGACTGGGCCCGGGACGCGAGCGCCGGGGTGGCCATGTGGTAATCGATGCGCCAGCCGGCGTCGGTGTCGAAGGCCTTGCCGCGGTAGGACCACCACGTGTAGGGGCCGGGCACTTCGCCGGCCAGGGAACGGGCCACGTCCACGTAGCCCAGGTCCCCGAAGAAGCGGTCGAAGTAGGCGCGCTCCTCGGGCAGGAAGCCAGCGTTCTTGACGTTGCCCTTCCAGTTCTTGATGTCCAGCTCAGTGTGGCCCACGTTCAGGTCACCCACGATCAACGCGTGATCGCTGTGCTCGGCGAGCGCGGGCAGACGCTCGATCATGAGGTCCAGGAACTTGTACTTGTCGACCTGGCGCGGGGTGTCCACCTCACCGGAGTGCACGTATGCGGAGATCAATGTGAGGGTTTCGCCGTTGGGCAGGGTGAGGTCGTTCTCGACCCAGCGGCCGGAATCCGCGAAGTACTCGTCCCCGATCCCACCGCGAGTTGCCACAGGCAGCAGTGAGCCGTCGAAGGCGTCGCGGCGGGTAGCGATCGCAACACCGGCGCGCCCCTTGGCCGCGGCCTCTGCGTGGTGGATGTGCCAGACGTCCTCGTCGAGCAGCTCGCGGGTGATCTTGTCCGGAGCTCGAACCTCCTGGAGGCACAGGAGATCCACGTTGCGGTCCTGAAGCCAGTCGGCCATCCCGCGCCGGTAGGCGGCGCGAATGCCGTTGACGTTGACAGTGGCAATGCGGACCGTGGACGCGGAATCAGCCATGAAAGATCAGTACCTCACTGTGCAGGGAATCGTCGAGAGACATCTCGCCGGGAAAAGTAAATGGGTGTTTCAGTCGACCACGGTACCGTCGACCGGCTTGGATGACTCCTTGAGGCTGTTGAGCCCGTTGGCCGCGGTCATGTCAATGGTTTCCAAAGCACGGCGTACGGTCTCCGCATCCGGATCGGTTTCGGCCAGTTGTTCCTTGACCACCTTGGACTGCACCAGAATGACCTGCATACCGTGGGCCAACTTCTGATCGCGCAGTGACTGACCGGATCCTGCGTCTCCACCGGCCACCGGTGCGCGACCGTGCTGCGAGTCGAATCGCTCCTGGGCCTGCTTTACCTGGTCACGACCGTAGCGGGCGGCCTTGCGAACCATGGAGAGCGCCCACACCGCCAGCATGAGCCAGCCCAGGGCAATACCGGCCAGGATCCAGCCGAGCACGGAGTTGGTGTTCGCCGCCTGCAGCAGTGCCACGGCAAAAATGATCACGAGAACCGCAAGCCCGATGATCGTGCCCCAGAGAGCTCCGCGAGTGCGCTTGGCGCTCTGCGGATCGACCGTGAACTGAGCTTGAGATGATCCAATCTGCTGCATGGGCACCATTGTCTCAAAGTCCACCCCGGCGCACGAATCGAACGCCCGGCCACACGGGCCGGTCTCACCCTTTGGCGCGGCCCGTAGTTTCCGAGACGGTAATGGGGTATCAAGGATCGAGTGAGCAGCCCCATTTCAGCACCCGAGCCACTGACCCCGCGCGAGCGCAGCAAGATCCTGTGGGTCCTTCTGGTTCCCTTGTTCATGGCGCTGGTCAGTGTGTCCATCGTGAACGTGGCCCTACCCGCGATTCAGGCCGACCTGCACGCAAGTTCCTCCGCGTTGCAGTGGGTGCTCACCGGTTTCGCGCTGGCCTTCGGTGTACTGCTGGTAGCCAGCGGGCGGGCCGGGGACATCTTCGGCCGCCGCAAACTGTTCATGGCCGGCATCATTTTATTCGCGGTGGCGTCGCTCGTGTGCGGGCTGGCTCCCAACACCACGGTGTTGAACATCGGGCGCGTGGCTCAAGGGCTCGGTTCCGGTCTGATCAATCCGCAGAGCGTGGGCATGATCCAGCAGTATTTCCACGGACCGGCCCGCGCCAAGGCCTTCGGAATGCTCGGTGCGGTGGTTGGTGTTGCCGTGGCCATCGGTCCCGCGTTCGGTGGGTTCCTGATCGGCGCCCTCGGAGATGGCCCCGGTTGGCGCGCCACATTCCTCATCAACGTGCCCACGGCCGCGGTAGCTCTGCTGTTGGCCGCCCTGTGGCTACCGAGGCAGAAGCGAAAACCCGGTCGGGTGGACATGGACCCCGTGGGAGTCATCTTGTTCGGGCTGGGAATCCTGGCCCTGTTGTTCCCGTTCGTGGAATCCCGGCTGGGACCCCTCGTGTGGCTGTCCCTGCTGCTGGGCGCGCTGCTGCTCTTCGCATGGACCCGGTGGGAGGCGCGCTACAAGTCCCGCGGCCACGAACCCATGGTGGACCTGGACCTGTTCCGGATCGCCAGTTTCAGTTACGGCTCCGCCATGATCACCGTGTACTTCCTGGGCATGACCAGCGTGTGGGTCGTACTGGCCATGTACGTGCAGCAGGGGCTGGGCCGCACCGCGCTGGAAGCCGGCATGTTGAGCCTCCCGGCAGCGCTCATGTCCGCAGTGGTGGCGCCGCTGGCGGGGCGCGGGGTCCTGCGCTTCGGCCGCCTCGTCATCCTGGCCGGTATCGCGTGCGCCATGACGGGGCTGCTGACAACCATCGGTGTGGTGTACGGCGTGGTGCACTTCGACTGGAACATCTCGTGGCTCTACCTCACGCTACTGTTGGTGGGCGTGGGACAGGGTTCAGTGATGCCTCCCAACCAGACCCTGAGCTTCTCGGAAGTTCCCCTCAAGTTCGCGGGTGCGGCCGGTGGTGTGATGCAGACAGGACAGCGGGTAGGCACAGCGGTCGGTACGGCAGTGATCACGGCCGTCGCTTTCGGGGTGCTGGCGCGTTCCGACTGGGACACGGCCTTCACCATGAGCGTTCTCACCATCGTGGCCGTCCTGGTGATCGCATTCGTGATCGCTCTGCTCGACCACAGGCGCCCCAAACCACCTGGCCCCACCACCGGTCCGTTGCAGCAGATACCCGCAGAATAGGGTGCGTCACCAAACGCCGACGCCGCGCGGCCCCCTGGGCGGCGCGGCGGCGGGGGTTAGCGGGGGCCGGGGTCGTTACGCGAGGAGGTCCCCTGCTACTTGAGGATGCCCTCGGCACGTTCGCAGGACTCGACCACGTTGACCAGCAACATGGCACGAGTCATGGGGCCCACCCCACCGGGGTTCGGTGAAAGCCACGAGGCCTTCTCCGACGCGGCGGGCTCGATGTCACCCGTGAGCTTTTTCTTGCCCGTCTCGGGATCTTCGATCCGTGAGACGCCCACGTCCAGGAGCACGGCGCCGTCCTTGATCTGGTCGGCCTTGATCATGTGCGGTCGGCCGGCCGCCGCCACCACGACATCCGCCTGGGAGAGCAGCTCGTCCAGATTCTGCGTGCCCGTGTGGGCCAGCGTGACGGTTGCGTTGATTTCGCGGCGGGTCAGGAGCAGCCCGATGGGGCGGCCCACGGTGACACCGCGACCTACCACCAGAACATGCTTGCCCTGGAGCTTCACGCCGTGACGATCCAACAACTCGATGATCCCGGCGGGAGTGCACGGAAGCGGCGAGGTCATGGGCTCACTGACGTTGAGCACCAGGCGCCCCAGGTTGGTGGGGTGCAGCCCGTCCGCGTCCTTGGCCGGATCGATCCGTTCCAGAATCGCGTTCGTGTCGATCTGGTCGGGAAGCGGCAGCTGCACGATATAGCCGGTGCAGGCCGGATCCTCGTTCAGCTCGTCGATGGCCTTCTCCAGGTCGGCCTGGGAAACGTCCGCGGGCAGTTCCTTACGGATGGAGGAAATTCCCACTTGCTCGCAGTCGCGGTGCTTACCGGCCACGTACGAGTGCGAGGCAGGGTCGTCACCGACCAGCACGGTGGCCAGCCCTGGGACGCGCCCCTTCTCGGTCAGCACCTTCACTCGTTCGGCGAGTTCGGACTTGATGGCGGCCGCGGTGGCCTTGCCGTCCAGGATCTGAGCGGTCATCCTCACCATTCCTCAAGGCCGGGGTACAGGGGGAACTGCTCGGTCAGGGAGTCCACGCGCTTGCGCAGGGCGTCAACGTCAGCACCGGGCTTGAGTGCAGCAGCAATGATGTCCGCCACCTCTTCGAATTCCTTGGCACCGAAACCGCGGGTGGCCAGGGCGGGGGTACCGATGCGCAGACCGGACGTGGTCATCGGCGGGCGGGGATCCCACGGAACCGCGTTGCGG